>CAYLZQ010000364.1:0-2971 GCA_964388045.1 uncultured Elusimicrobia bacterium
ATCGCCATGTTCTCGGTGCCTAACTTTTCCTTTTTTAGCTTATAAAATTCCACCGCTGCCTTGTACAGCTCGGATTTGACTCCATCACTCCCGAGCGTTTGCCATCGCTCCGGAGTAAACTCGACATCGACGAGAATGCTTCGCCGCAACTCTTCCCGCAGTCCGTCCATATCACCTTCATCATAGAAGCGATCAACAAGCTTGCCAAGAAAATCTTTCAGCATTTCAAAAATATCGTCGCGCAATCGTTCCCCAAACAGGGCGTGTCGTCTCTTGGAGTAAATGACCTCCCGTTGTTGATTCATGACGTTATCATACTCTAACAGACGTTTTCGAATGGAAAAATTGTTTTCTTCCACCTTCTTCTGAGCCCGCTCCACCGATTTGGTGATCATGCGATGCTGAATCACCTCGCCTTCCTGCAACCCCATGCGTTCCATGACCCGCGCAATGCGGTCACTTCCAAACAGCCGCATCAAATCATCTTCAAGTGAAAGATAGAATCGCGATGAACCGGGATCACCTTGACGTCCGGAACGTCCACGCAGCTGACGATCAATCCGGCGAGCTTCGTGTCGCTCTGTACCAATAATATGTAAGCCCCCTGGCTCACGAACTCCGGGACCAAGTTTGATGTCGGTACCGCGGCCAGCCATGTTCGTTGCAATTGTTACCTGGGCAGGCAAGCCGGCATGCGCAACGATTTCCGCCTCACGCTGGTGCTGCTTGGCATTCAACACATTATGGGGAATCCCCTTCCGCTTTAACATGCGACTGATCGTTTCGGAAACCTCGACGCTGGTCGTTCCAACCAAAATCGGCCTGTTGATCGATCGCAGTTCTTCAATCTCCTTGATCAACGCATTATATTTTTCCCGCTTGGTCTTGTAAATGACATCGTCATCATCGCTTCGAATGCAAGGTTTATTGGTGGGAATCACCACAACATCGAGTTTGTAGATTTCAAAGAACTCCGGTGCTTCGGTTTCCGCCGTGCCGGTCATACCTGCGAGCTTCTTATATAATCGGAAATAATTCTGGAGAGTGATGGTTGCCAGGGTTTGCATATCCCGCTCCACCTTCACTCCCTCCTTCGCTTCGATGGCTTGATGGAGTCCATCGGAATACCGTCGTCCGGGAAGCAGTCGACCGGTAAACTCATCCACAATCATGACCTTCCCATCTTCCGTTACGACGTACTCATCGTCCTTTTCATAAAGAGAATAAGCTCGCAGGAGTTGGGAAACGGTATGAATCCGGTCGCTTCGTTCGGCATAGAGTTGGTGCAATTCGTCTTTCCGCTTTTGTTTTTCAGTGGGGGAAAGATTGGGATCGTTCTCGATAATGCTCGTTTCCGTTCCAACATCGGGAAGAACAAAGAACTCTTTCTCAACTCCTCCCTGCGAAAGAAGATCACGTCCTTTTTCCGTCAAGCTAATGGAATGATTTTTTTCATCGATACTATAATAAAGTTCATCGTCGATTTCATGCATGCGGCGAGACTGTTCGCGGAGATACTCCATCTCTGTTCCCTGCGTTAATTTCTTATTCTTCGGCTCGGAGAACACTTTCATCAAGCGGTTGTGTTTCGGAAGTCCACGATGCGCGCGGAGAAGTAATACACCCGCTTCCTCTTCCTTTCCTTCCTCAAGAAGCTTCTCTGCATCGGCAACGATCTTGGATACCAGCGTCCGTTGTGCGCTCACCAGTCGCTCCACCCGTGGCTTCATCTCATAGAATTTATGCTCTTCTGACTGCACTGGGCCACTGATGATCAGAGGGGTGCGCGCCTCATCAATCAATACGGAGTCCACTTCGTCAACGATGGCGTAGTTATGGCGACGCTGAACCAAATCCTCCTGTGCAACAACCATGTTATCGCGGAGATAATCGAAGCCGAATTCGTTGTTGGTTCCATAGGTGATGTCGCAAGCATAGGCAGCACGTCGCTGAAGGTTATTCATCGTATTCTGAATACAGCCCACCGTTAAACCGAGGAATTCATAGATCTTCCCCATCCATTGACTGTCGCGCAGGGCGAGGTAATCATTCACGGTGACGATGTGGACACCACGTTCGGTGAGTGCATTAAGGTAGGCAGGCATGGTGGCAACGAGAGTTTTGCCTTCACCGGTCGCCATCTCTGCAATTTTTCCCTGATGAAGCACGACTGCACCGATGAGCTGCACATCAAATGGCACCATGTCCCAAACGATTTTATGTCCTGTGACCTCCCACGATGTGCCCAACAGACGACGGCAGGTTTCTTTCACGACAGCATAGGCTTCCGGCAGGACCTCCCACAGTGTTTCCTCGATCTTCTTATCAAGCTCATCTTCGAGTTCTTCAATTTCAGCGTAAATGTTCTCACGCTCTTCCAACGAAAGCTCTTCGCCGTCCGTCGCGGCTGCCTGGGACTTCAGCCTTGCCTTCAACTCCTCGATCTCCTGCTCAATTTCGTGTGTGGCTTCTTTGATCCGCTGCTTGAACTCGAGCGTTTTCCCTTTCAATTCCTCATCGGCGAGCTTCTGGTAATCCGCAAAATGGCGATTGATCTGCTCAACAACGGGAAGGATTGGCTTGATATCCCGTGCATGTTTGCTTCCAAAAATTTTCTTTAAATATTGAAGCATTTTTCTTATGATTCCTTATCCTTGACAGCAACTTCGAAGTAAATATAGACAGAAATCCAAAGAGAGTCAACAAAGTAAATTGCAGATTTTAGATTGTAGATTTGGCTACGTCAAACGAAGTTGACTTTGTCTAACGTAGTTTGAGATTTGGGTTTTCGATTTAGAGGTAAGGGGACGAGTTATAAGTTTACATCCCCCGGCTCTACATGAAGAAGAATATTTCTACTGGCATGGACAACCGCTGTAATATAACAATAGTTTGCTTGCAGAAGATAAATAATTCTCGATGAAAAAAGACAACCTCCCCTTTATCCCCTCCTTACTAAGGAGGGGACAAC
>CAYLZQ010000365.1:0-2958 GCA_964388045.1 uncultured Elusimicrobia bacterium
AACCGGCTGCGACAACCTGACGACGACGCCCAAAAAGCTGCTCGAAATTCCCGTTCTGCCAGGTCAGGGTCACCTTGCGCTGCAAGGCGTTGGGGAAAGCGGCCAGGTTCGTGATGGGCAGGGGCAAACCGCCCGGGCCCGTGCGGGTGGAGATGAGCGTGGTGAAGTTCTTGTCCGCCTGCCAGTTGAGGCTGGCCACCTTGAAGAAGTAGGTGGTGAGGGGGGTCAGCCCCGTGATCGTCAAAGACAGGAGCAGGCCGTTCTGGGTGGAGGAGGAGAAAACCACCCCGGGCCCGAAGCTCGTCGAGGAGGCCAGGGCCTGGTAGCCCTCCGCGCTCCCCGCCGGGATCTGCCAACTGATCGTGACGCTCGTCGCTGAAACGCCGGAGAAGAAGGGGTTGACCGGGATGTTGGCCAGGGTGGACTCGTCCTTGCGGAAGCTGTCCTCGGCGAAGAACTTCTGGGCATCGGCCAGGTAGATCTTCGTGAAATAGGTCGTGTTGGGCAGAAGCCCCTCGATCGTCAGGAACTGGGAGGTGCCGGGAGCCACCGAGGTCGCGAACTCCAGGACGAACTGCGTCGGGCTGAAGGAATGGTTGGGGTCCGAGGAATAGTCCACCCGGTAGAAACCGCTGGCCACGTCGCCCTGGAAGCCGTCGAGCCCCGGGGCGAGCCATGAGAGCTCCAGGGAACCCGTGGACTTGCTGAGGGCCGTAATGGAGACCACGCTGCCGGGTTGGGAAGCCAGGCTCATGTAGCCGGGCCTGATCCTGCGGGTTCCCCCATCCTGAGCAGCCCCCCCCACGTCCCCGACCGTTCCGTTGAGGGCGAGGGTAGCGTTGGAGGCGATCGCCCCGGAGGTTCTTTCGCTGTGGCGCGGGATGTCCACGGTTGCCCCGTCGAGCTTTCCGGGGGCGGAAGCCGCGAGGGCCGCCGTCTCAAGGCCAAGAAGGGCCGCGCAGAAAAGCAGGGCCCCCGGCACCCTCGTGCCGCGGGCAAAGCCGAAAATCCCGAGACCGCTCCTGGTCATCGCCCTCCTAGGCCAGCCTTGGCTTTGCGCTCAGCTTGAGAATCGCCCAAACGCGGGAGACGAGCTCCCTGGGCGTGAACGGCTTTTGGATGTAGTCCTCGGCCCCAGCCTCGAGACCCTCCACGCAACTCTCCACGGCGACAGCCTCGCCGGTCATGAGCAGAATGGGGATGTGCCTGAGCCTTTCGTCAGCCTTGAGCCGGCGGCATATCTCGATCCCGTTGCCGTCGGGAAGGTTGACGTCGAGGAGGACGAGGTCCGGCTTTGAGGCGGCGCAGGTTTTCATTCCCTGGCTGCCGTTGGAGGCCGTGATCATCTCGAAGCCCTCCGGGGCGAAGGTCTTGCTGCAGATCATGCGGCACATGGGGTCGTCATCCACGGTCAAAATCCTGTACATTGGGATCATCCTCCTTTCCCCGGACACCACTCTTGAGGTTGTTTCCATAGAGAGAAAATGCAACGCCACTATTATTGAAGAGCGGTCTTACAAAAACTTGATCCGGATGTAATGTTTTTGTAACTGAAATATGCCATACTGATAAGCGATGCCTTATTCTTTATTTCTTCTTGTGAATCAGAAAGAATATTGGAACCAGATCCTTCCGGTTCTAAGCGTAGAGTTCGCTATTCAGCAGGGCCAATTAGCTACTAGAACTCTTGAGATTCTGCGCGCGAGGAACTCAGACCTGCTGGTGCTCGACTCGGATCTGCCTGACATGCCTGCCATGACCTTCCTCCATGTCCTTCGGGAAACCGAGTACGGCAAGGAGCTCCCGGTCATCTACGTCAGCGAGCGAAAGACCGAGGAGTCGGTGGCCCAGGCCTTCGGCCTCGGGGTGGACGACTACCTGGTCAAACCCTTCGATCCCCGGGAACTCCTGGTCCGCGCGCGCGCGGTCATGCGCCGGAAATACGAGCGCTTGGAGCACTGGGGGGGCTCTCTTTCCATCGGGGGAGTGGAGATCGATCCCAGCCAGAGGCTCTGCGTGGTGGGAGGCAAGCGCATCATCCTGCGTCCAAGGGAATTCGAGCTCCTGGAGATCCTGATGCGCAAGGCCGGGCGAGTCCTCACGAGACCCTACCTGCTGGAGACGGTCTGGGGAATGAGCGTCTCGGCCGACACCCGGGCCGTGGATGCGATGATCAGCCGCCTGCGCAAAAGCCTGGGCAAGAGGGCCTGCAGGCTCGTCGAGACTGTCTCGAAGCTGGGCTACACCTTCAGGGATCCGGAGGTCCGATGAGGGTGACACCTCACTTCCCCCGCGGGGAAGTGAGGTGAGTTGAGGGGGCTAGGCGCCGCAGGCGCTGCTCCCCTCCCCCGGGGGAGCGGATGAAGGAAAAAATAGCTGGACTTTGCCCGAGGCATATGCTAGACTGAACTGAGATTTAGGACGCTTCGAACCTGAAACGAGAAATGTCAGGAGCGAGCCCGCCGAGAGGCGGGTTTCGTGTTTTTACCCACCCCGTGGAACATTTACGAAGATTTACGGGCGGAATCCGCGTTCTCCTGCTAGACTTCCTATTGCCCGAGGCGAAAGCCGAGGGCTGAGGGCATAGCGACCGTTCCTTGTTATTAGGGCCGTTTCCCTCGGAGGGGCTGGGAGGTCTCATGAAAGAAAGGCTTAAGGACCGAAAAAGCAAGGGGAGCGGGGGTTTTACCCTCATCGAGCTTCTGGTGGTGGTCCTGGTGATCGGGATCCTGGCCGCGATGGCCGTGCCCCAGTATTTCAAGGTAGTGGAAAAGGGGAAGGTCGCGGAGGCCTTCCAGTGGATCGACGGCGTCAAGGGGGCGCAGGAGCGCTACCTGGCCAGGTATGGCTCCTACTTCTCAGGCACGATCACCTCCACTTCCTTTGACACGAACCTGGGGAACCTGACGAAGTTCACCCCGGCAGCGGTCACCACCACCCAGAACCCCTCCTGGACCA
>CAYLZQ010000366.1:0-2958 GCA_964388045.1 uncultured Elusimicrobia bacterium
TGGCACCGCCTGGGGCTTTTCAAGAGCAGGGCCGAGAAGGGGCATGCCTATGCGTCCATCCCCGCTGCCGCTGGGACGGCCCTCTTCGTCGGCTACCGATACATGACGGAGGGGATGCCCAGCCTCGTCAGCCAGTCCCTGGGAGAGGTCGGCCTGTACTACCTCAACGATTCTCTTGCCACCCTGGGCCTTGCCGCAGCCGGATACCTGATGGCGCTCGCGCTTGCCCTGCATCGCTATCGAAAAACCCATCCTGACCGGCGCGCCGGGGATCTCATGCGCGCGGCGGCTTGGCAGTTCCCTCTTTTCGGGACCCTGGGCGGCTTGTTCCACGAGTTCATGCAGACGGAGCTTTTCGCGTCCCTCTCAGGCTTTCGCATCCCCGGCGTGTTTCAACCAGGAGATCTCATGGCCTATCTGGCGGGAGGGCTCATAAGCCTGTTGTTTCTCGGGCTGCTTTGGAAGCCTTACTCGAACCGCAGGGCGCGCCGGATTCCCCTGCGGACTGGCTTTGCCCTGAGCCTGGCTGCCGCGGCAGCCTTCGTCCTTCCGCGTCAGCTCGCCGAGGCCTCCCTGGGGCTTTCCCTCGCTTCGATCCTGCTTGCCGCCTCCGCGGCCGCGGTCTACCTGCTTGGGGCCGCAAGCTCCCTGCACGAAGCCTCCAAGCGTTGGTATACGCGGCAAGGAATTCGCTAATGGTTTTCCCGCAAAGAACTCCAAGAATTCCTTGTCGCGTAGGACCTTAAATAATCCTTTAGGATCGTGCGCTTTGCGCGCGATCCTATAAACGACCGTTAAGGCTTTGCGGCGATGAATTCGCTTTACGAATTTATCGCCGCGTCTCTAGAGCCTCTCCACCCTGCCGTCTGCCTGGACCCTGAAGGCGAACTCGAAGGGCCTGCCGCGCTCGATGAGCAGGGGCTGGAACCTCAGGTCAAAGACCCTCACGGTCGCGCTCCCGCCCGATTCCTTCCTCGCGGACCAGACCGGGGCCTTGAAGAAGCCCTCCAGCCTCCGGGCCTCCGGGGTCTGCCGCACCCTTTCGACGCTGGGGTCCCTGAGATCGGTGGCCAACTCCCTCTTGAACTCGGCTTCCTGGTCCAGGCTGCGGATCAGGTAGACCTTGTAGATGTTTCCACGGCGCAGGACCCCGCGCCAGCGGTGAGGGCCTAGGGGCTCGGGGAAGAGGTAGGAGAAGTCCGGCCTGAGGGCCCTCGCCTGGCGCTCCAGGGCAGTCTCAGCCAGGGAGCGGTTGATGGCGCAGAAGAGGAGGTAGGCTGCGGCCAGGGCCAGGGAGAGGCGGCAGAGGGCCTGGAGGTGTCCCCGCAGGGGTCTTGGCCAGCAGATGAGGAAGGGAGCGGCGAGCAGGCCCAGAAGCGTCAGGTCGATGATGAAGACCATGGAGAGCTCCGGCCTCCAGGGGCTCGCGGGCCAGAGGGGCAGTATCCCGAAGGAGTTGACCAGGTCGAAGAAGAAGTGGACCATGGCCCCGAGCAGGCAGAGTCCAAAGAGGGTCAGGTCGTCGGTCCGAGGGTATCTGCGCTTGAGGATCATGGCCAGGCCCGCGGACAAGAGGGGGATGGTCAGGAGGGAATGCCCGAAGCTGCGGCGCAGGGTGATGGAGATTGGGTCCCCGGAGAGATGCACGAGGGCGTCTACGTCAGGGAGGTTCGAGGCCAGGGCCAGGATGAGGACCGCCTCGGGGACTCGCCGCCTGAAGAAGGCCTGGGCCATCCCGACTCCGACGAGGGTGTGGGTGAGGTTGTCCATTCTTGCCTTGAGCTTTTCCGGACAGGCCGCGGGCGTAGTCTATCTCTTTTTGGAGGTGCAGGAAAATGTTAAAATGCGAGCCGTGGCGGCCAAGCTTTCCTACAAGCCGGTCCTGGTCGTGGAGGACGAGCAGCGCTTCAGGGACTTGGTGCGCGCGCACCTGGAGCAAGAGGGATTCTCCATGCTCGAGGCCAGCGATGCCCAGGAGGCCAGGAGGCTCCTGGAGAAAAACGCGGTCTCCCTGGTGGTCCTCGATGTGGGGCTCCCCGGGGGGGAGAGCGGGCTTGACCTCTGCCGGTGGCTGAGGACCGAGAAGAACTTCCAGGATCCCATCATCTTCCTGACCGCCAGGGACGCCCTGGCGGACAAGGTCCTTGGGCTTGAGACCGGGGGGGACGACTACATCACCAAGCCCTTCGCCGTCCCAGAGCTCATAGCCAGGGTCAGGGCCCAGCTCCGGTGGTCCCGGGTCTCGGGGAAGGCTGGGGCCATCCGGGCAGGTGTCGTGGAGGTCATCCCGGGGCAGAAGACCGTCAGCGTGGGGGGAAAGCCAGTGCCCGGTCTCACCCAGAGGGAGCTCGATCTGCTGGGCCTTTTGCTCAAGGAAAGCCCCAGGCCGGTTTCCAGGGACAAGCTCCTGGTCAAGCTCTGGGGCTACCCCAAGGACGTCCCGATCAAGACCAGGACCATCGACGTCCACATCCAGAGGCTCCGGGAGAAGCTCGGGCCCCGGGTGGAGAAGTCCATCCAGTCCGTGACCGGGATCAGCTACCGCTTCGTCCCCTAGTGCTGCGGACCGAGGCATGGGCATGCGTCGTGAGGCAGGGCTGGCCGCGGCAGCGGCCGTCCTGAAGCCGATAGGGAATTGCGTTCGGCTTTACGGGCTGGCGGCCCTGGCCCTCGGTCTGGGCCTCGCGGGGCTCTGCCCTCCGGCAGCGGCCAGGAGCCGCGTGAACCGACTTCTCGCGGAGCTTCAGAGGGCCCAGGGGCCAGAGCGGGTCCGCCTGGTCAAGGCCCTTGGTCGCGCGGGAAGCCAGGAGGCGGCTGGGCCCCTTCTCTCCTTGTTTGACATACGCGGGGCGAGCCCCAGGCTTTCCGCAGCCATCGTCGAGGCCCTGGGCCGGCTGAAAGCCAGGGAGGCCGTGGAGCCCTTGGCAGGAGCCTGGGACTATTTGAACACCCTGCGTC
>CAYLZQ010000367.1:0-2938 GCA_964388045.1 uncultured Elusimicrobia bacterium
AGTGATTTGCGCGGACCTTGACAGAGGCGAGCTTTCCGACTATCCTCTTAGGGCCGAGAGAAGGCTTGCCGCGCTCGGGCGAAACGGCTAGAATGAACCCCCAGAGGGCGGAGGAATCGGTGAAATCAGAGACGACCCAGAAGATCGACGTCACCCGCGTCGCCGAGGGGCTCATGAAGGTCCGCCTTGGCCAGGGCAAGGGTTTCTTCAGGATCGGGATCGAGAAGAAGCACGGGGAGGCCAACTCCGTCTACCTGGAGATCAACGGTTCGCGCAGGTTCGAGGTCGGCAACGACTGCGACACCTGCCACTTCTGGTTCAAGTGCCTCCACGAGCCCCGGCTCTCCACCCAGAAGAAGATCGTCAACCTCCCGAAGACCATCCAGCTCCCGCGCCCCCTGGACGAGGCCTTGGTCCAGGAGCTGGCCCCGCTCCTGGAGCTGATGGAGAAAGGAGATTACGAAATCTTCGAGACCCAGATCCACCTGGCCGGCCCCTACGACAGCGAGGACGAGAGCTCCTACTTCTTCAACAACGAATTCATGGAGCTCTGGGATATCAGCGACCCCAAGGAGGAGGGCCTGCTCTCGGCCTGGGAGCACTACGAGGGCCACCGCCCCAGGATCTACCGCCACTCCGAGACGAACATCGTGGAGAAGCAGTTCGAGTTCGTCATCCCTCTGATTCCCCGCGCGGCCCTCAAGGAGGAGTACATCAAGCTCTATCAGTCCATGATCGCCCACGGGGACCGGCCGCGGATCCTGCTCCTGGGCCTCTACCAGCGCGGAATCCCGGAGACGGTCAAGCGGGGGCAGGTCAAGGTCATGCACTCCTTCCTGGCCGGCTTCATCCTGGACGGCCACCACAAGGTGGCCGCCTACAGGCGCGCGGGGGTCCAGGCCAAGTTCCTGATCCTTCTGGCGCAGAAGGCCAGCAAGTACTTCCTTCTTAAGGAAGAGGGCTCCTCCCCGCGGCCCAGGTTCGAGGAGCGGCTCGCCTCTCTTGCCCTCTAGCATGCGCGGCAAGAAATTCGCAGCGGGTTCCCCGTGTAAGCGCATGCTGCGAATTTCTTGCCGTCGCACCACCTTATGAAAACCGTATCCGCTATGAAAGAGTCGTTCAACGGCACTAATAACTCGGGGCGCTTCGCGCCCCGAGTTCAACGGCATTTAAGGTCCTGCACGGCAAGAAGTTCTTGGCGCACTTCTATGGAAAACCCGCGCCGAACTTCTTGCCGTGCATACTAGCACTCGCCTCGCCCTTCCGGCCCTGGCCGTCACCCTGGCGGTGCTCGCCTCCCGGCTCCATCCCCTCTCCCCCTTCGTGGACGCGGCTACGGGGGCCGCCTCTCCGGGGGCCCGCCTGATCCTGCCCTGGGGGCACCTCTTCCTGACGCCCTTCTCCGCCACGGCGGACCTCATCACCTGCAGCAGCCTGCGCCAGGATATCGCATGGCTCGCCTTCCTGCTCCTGGGCTGGGGGCCTTTCCGCTTCCTGGCCCTCGGCCAGGGCCTGGCCGAGTGGAGGGCCCCCGGGGCCGTGCTGAAATCCGTGGGGCTCTACCTGGCCCTGGTCCTGGCCTTCTTGGCCTGGACCGCCTTCTGGCCCCGCTCCTCGGCCCGCCTGGCGCTGGAGGAGACGGACCTGATCGCTGTCGATTTCCACTCCCACACCTCCCACTCCTGGGACGGGCTCCCGTGGTTTACCCCGGAAAGGAACGCCGCCTGGCACGCGCGGACTGGGTTCGGGGCAGGCTTCATCACGGATCACCACACGATGGAGGGCTCCCTCCAAGCCCGGCGCGGCTTCCCGGGCCGGGGAGGCTATGCCTCCCTGGCGGGCATCGAGCTCTCCCTCCACGATTCGCACGTCGTGATCTTGGGAAACAAGGTCCCCATCGAGGCCTCGCGCTATGGGGACGGGATCCAAGGCTTGAGGCGCTTCTTGGGGGAGGCTCCCCTCACCGGGGGCCTGCCCGTGATGAGCCTCCCCGAGTACTGGAGGCACCCCTGGGGATCCCGCCTGGAGGAGCTCCCAGCCTGGGGGGTCCGGGGCTTCGAGATCGCGAACGCGGCCCCGAAGGCCATGGAATTCCCCGAGTCCGAGCGCAGGCGCGTGGTGGAGCTCTGCCGCAGGCACGGCCTTTTCATGGCTGCGGCCAGCGACAACCACGGCTTCGGATCAGCGGCCTGCGCCTGGAATCTGCTGCGTATCCCTGGCTGGCGAGAGCTCGACGCCGATGGGCTTGAGGCGCAGGTGCTCAGGACCCTGAGCCAGGGCGGCTTTGGAGCCGTGACCGTGGCGGCCCGCAGGAGCCTTCCCCCTTCCCAGGGAGACCTCATCTGGCTCGACCCACCCAGGGCCCTCTGGCTCATGCTGCGAACCTTCACCTGGCCCCAGGCCCTGGCCGCGCTCCTTTGGGCCTGGATGCCCTTGGCCCTTTGCGGCCTGCGGCGGCGCCAGAGCCGATCATGAGCACGGAAGAAGGGGAGCCCAAGTTCCGCCTCAGGGTCTGGTGGATCATGGCCGGGGCGCTCCTCCTGATGCTCCTCGGCATGGCCGTGACCTATCTGGTCCTCAGGCCCAGGATTCCCGTGGTCGTCCCGCTCCAGGCTCCGGGAGCCCCCACAGAGCCCTTGCCGGCCCCCCCTCCTGCCGCGCCTGCCTGGATATTCGAGGGCCGAGTCTACGACCTCGCAAGCCTTAAGCCCCTGGCCGGAGCCTTCATCGTCTTCAAGGATCTTTCCGGAGCCGTCGGTGGCCAGGCCTCGACCGACTCCCAGGGCTTCTACCGCACGGCCCTCCCCAGCCTCCCCTCGGGCGGCTACCAGGCGCTCCTCAGGCATCCCGGCTACCTGGAGAGGGTTCTCGACGAATCAAGCCCCCCTTTCTGGCAGCTCGATAGGAGGCTGCGCCTCTCGGCCTCCCCCTCCCCCAA
>CAYLZQ010000368.1:0-2936 GCA_964388045.1 uncultured Elusimicrobia bacterium
GTCCCCATCAGGCTCGCAAGCTCCCTGAAGTCCTGAGACGCAACTAACGCTCATGCTCGGCCGCGCGGATATCCGAGTCCCCGAGCAAAACAAAAATCAGCGGGTACTGCCCGAGGGCTCTCCCCCGATTACTTTTTTTCTTTCCGGGTGTAGGGCTTCAAGACCGACCGGGCGTGGGCTTCCAGACTCGAAGCCTCCTCCGTCTTGCCGGTGTCCTTGAGGACCCTGGCCAAGTAAAGCTCATGAAGGGCCGCAAAGTGGGACTCCGTCCCACCGAGAACCCTATATTCCGCGAGGAGCTGGCGGTAGAGGCTCTCCGCTTCCGCATACCGGCCCTGGGCCCAATAGACCCAGGCCAACCACGAACGCAGGCGGCGCAGAAAATCATCGGCCTCCCTTTGAGTCCACTCGGATTGGCCCCGGGCCTTGGCTTCCTGCGTGATCCTGAGGGCTTTGAGCAGGAGAGGCTCCGCCTCGGCAAACCTCTCTTGGCTGGCCAGGGCGATGGCCAGCCTATAAAGGGCCGACGAGAGATCGGGGTATTGGGAGGCTCGGCTGCCGTGGGGGGAGCCTATCTCCTTCTCATCGATCGCGATTATCTCCCGGTAGCAGCGCTCGGCCTTGGCCCATTTCCCCATCTCCTCGTAAACTGAGGCCAGCCGCCAAAGACCTACCGCGACCATGATGTCGTCGGAGCCTAGCAGGCTTTCAGCCTCGTGGAGAGCGCTCTTATAATGACCTTCGGCGTCAGCGAACCTTCCCTCCTCCATGGCCTTGTCCCCGGCGTAGATCCGCGGCTCCCAGGCCACCTCGAACCTCATGAAGCGCTCATGCCTTTCCTTTGAGTCCAGCTCGTAGTAGGGCTTGGCTGCTAAGATCCTGGGCGCGGTCCGGAAGGGATAGGAATGCCAGGGCTTGGCGTTCGCGCGGTAATGCGCGTAGTCAATCCCGACTGCCAGCACCGCGAGTCCAAGGATGAGCTTGAGCCACAAAGGAGTCTTCCCAAAGCGTTCCCAATGGGAAGCGCGGGGCTTAGGTGGCTCCTGGCCTGAGCCATCCTTGCCTTGAGAGGCCTCCGGTGGCGCGGAGAGGCCAGTTCCAGAACCTCCCTGCGACTCTTTCCCTTCGACCGGGGTCCCTTCCCCCAAGCTCTTGCCTCCAGTCATGACTTCCTCAAGCTTGACGCCCAGGCCGCGGCCGTCTTCCGACGTTTGAGGGCCCTGGGGGCCGTATCCCTCCAGAAGAGGCATCAGGTCCCGAGACAATTCCCCGGAAATCCTCTCAGCCTGATAAGGAACCCCTTGAAGCGTAAGCCTCGGAGGAACAGGAATTTTCAAAGCAGCCTTCGTGGTCAAAGGGAGCTTCGACTGGCTGGGGAAAATGCCGGAGGAGCCGTCCAGGAGTTGCCCAGGAATGATCTTTCCTGAGACGGGGGCGTTGACCGCGACAGTCCTGAAGGAGGAGCGCGCCCCGCCGCCGCGCAGGGCGGCGGCCAGGGCCTCGTGGCATCCGAAACCTGGGGACAGCCCCAATAAGACGGCGGAGAGAAGGACTGATAGAACCTTCATAGCCAACAATCTCCTCGAGCAGAAGTTTTTCCGGCAACCATCTTAACAAAGGCGGCCGGCCCCCCCGTGGGTCCTTCGGGCCAGGGGAGGCTAGTCTTTGGACCGAGGGTGGATTAGGCCCTCCTGACCGCGGCGGCCGGTTTCCAGGGTCAGAAACGCGAGGTGGGCAAGGCCTGCCAGCCGGAGCGGGCCCGCTCAGCGAGGGAAGCAAGGGCGGCATCCACTGTCCCCGGGATTTCGGCGACCCTCAGGAGGTCCAGCTCCTCTGGCGAGAAGACCCCGAGCTGGGTGAGCGTGTCCACGATTCTCTCTTGCTTCTGCCAGGGAGCGGTAGAACCGCAGGGGCCTGCGGAGCAGTGCGTGGAGCCCCTCACAGGGTCTCAATCAGGATCGCAAGTTCCCGAGGCCCTGAGCGGCCCCTATTGACGCAACGCCACGTTCTGCCGCGCGCTATTGGACTCCTTGAGGCGCGCGGCGGCTGAAGCGATTGTTAGGTGGGCGCCCTACCTTCTCCAATTCATTACCCCGAGCGCTCCAACGGCATTAGGAACGCCATGAATGATAACAGCCGGCCAAATGCTTCCCGATGTATGGCGCAGCCATCCCGCAGCCATTCCAAGCACCAGTGGTGCAAAAATTACCAGCGGCCAGAGCCGGGGCGCGACGACCAGAATTATGAGATGGGGAATCAAGAATATGGCTGCTTGCCCCAGGTTGGCCTTCCAGAGAGTGAATCTCCGAAAAAGCGCCCCCGCAATAAGACCGCGGAAGAGGAGCTCCTCCGGAAAACCCGTGGCAAAGAGCCCATAGTAGAAAGCGCGGGCAATGATTTCTGGCGTCGGAGAAGCCCCAACAAACGGCGCGATCGCGGATCCCTTAAAATTGCTCGTCCAGGACGTAATCCAAAATGTGACCACGCTCAGCGGCATAGCCGTCGCCAAAGCGATCAAATAAGCACGGGGGTTGCCCCCTGTGAGTCCCAATCGGTTCAGAATCTCCGAACTCGCCAGTGCGTATCGCCAGCGCACAGTGCAGGCGTAGCCTGCCACAGGCAGGCTCAACCACATCATGTTCTGAAGTGCTTGGCTCAGAGTCATCGCTCCACCTAACGACTAAGTAGGCTGGTCGGTCTATCCTGGTCCGGTCGTATGCATGAGTAAACCCATTAGGGTTCGCGATTTTGTTCCAAGCTCACCAACTGTCGTTAACGACAGTTGGTGGATAACTCCTATGTGATGGCCCCTCTTCCTAGACGAGAGGCCATGGGTTCACTCACCGAAACCTTATGTCCGGTCGGCCTGGCTGATTCCAGCCACTTCGTTGAATAGTGTAGGTTCTCCGGACATTTTTTTCAATAGTTCGTTGCCC
>CAYLZQ010000369.1:0-2935 GCA_964388045.1 uncultured Elusimicrobia bacterium
GGTCAATCATTGGCCGCCTCCCGCACTGTTGTCAGAGAGGGCAGGCGGACAATGATCGCTCCGACCAGACGCGTCCTGGCCTTCATCCTGGCGGGCGGCAAGGGGGAGAGGCTCTACCCCCTGACCCACGAGCGCTCCAAGCCCGCCGTCCCCTTCGGGGGCAAGTACCGGATCATAGACTTCGTGCTCTCGAACTTCGTCAACTCCGGGATCCACTCGATCTACGTCCTGGTCCAGTACATGTCCCAGAGCCTCATCGAATACCTGCGCACAAGCTGGCGCACCGCGGGCCTGACCAGGGACCAGTTCATCACGGTGGTCCCCCCCCAGATGCGCCTGGGCACCATGTGGTACCGGGGGACGGCGGACGCCGTGCGCCAGAATCTGAACCTCATCCACGACTTCGATCCCGACATCATCGCGGTCTTCGGGGCGGACCACATCTACCGGATGGACGTGGGCCAGATGATGCAGTTCCACCTGGAGAAGGAGGCGGACCTCACGGTCTCGACCATCCCCGTGCCCGCCAAGAGCGCCTCCTCCCTCGGGATCGTGGAGACCGACGCCAAGGGGAGGATCACCGGCTTTTCGGAGAAGCCCGAAAAGCCCCAGCCCATGCCCTCGGACCCCTCGCGGGCCCTGGCCTCCATGGGCAACTACTTCTTCAACACCGAGGCCCTGGTGGGGATCCTGACCGACGAGGCCCTCCAGGACCCCAACCTGGATTTCGGCCGCTCGATTTTGCCCCACGTCCACAAGCGGCTCAAGGCCTACGCCTACGACTTCTCCGAGAACGTCCTCCCGGGACTCAAGCCCTACGAGGAGAAGGGCTACTGGCGCGACGTCGGGACCCTGGCCGCCTACTACCAGACCCACATGGACATCCTGGGGGCCAAGCCCAGGCTCAACCTGAACAACCGGCGCTGGTTCATCCACTCCGGGCGCTACGACGGGCCCCCGGCCAAGGTGATCGACGCCAGGCTCTCCAACTGCATCATCGGGGACGGCTGCTTCATCAAGGAGGCCACGATCAAAAATTCGATCCTGGGCCGGGGGGTGCACGTCCACGACGGGGCCGTCATCGAGGACTCGATCGTCATGGACTTCTCCAAGATCCGCGCCGAGGCCAGGCTCAGGCGCGTCATCGTGGACCGCTTCAACGAGATCGCGGCCAAGGACTCCATCGGACTAGCCCCCGCCAAGGACGCCCGGCGCTTCTTCGCCGACGACTCCGGGATCGTGGTCGTGCCGCGGGGCCAGACGATACCGCTATGATCACCAAGAGGCTGCGCCTCGAAAACCCCCAGGAGGCCCTCCAGCTCCTGGGCGAGCAGGACTCCGCCCTGCGCCAGATGGAGCGCGACTTCGGGGTGGAGATATTCCTCCACCAGGACCCTTCCTCGAGCGAGCTGCGCCTCTCGATCAAGGGAAACGCCTCCCGGGTGGAGAAGGCCATGCGCCGAGTGCGCGAGAGGCTCTCCCTGCTGCGCCAAACCCGAGCGGGAGCCCAGACCCAGGGCCTAGAGCCCGTGGGCCTGGAGGCCCCGCCCCCGCCCGAGGAGGGGGTCTACCGCACGGCCTTCGGCAAGCTGGTCCGCGCCCGCACCCCGAACCAGCAGAAGTACATAGACGCGATCCTGAGCCAGGACCTGGTCTTCGGGATCGGCCCGGCCGGGACCGGGAAGACCTTCCTCGCGGTGGCCTGCGCCCTGCGGGCCCTCGAGTCCCGGCAGGTCAACCGCATCATCCTCACCCGCCCGGTGATGGAGGCCGGGGAGAGGCTGGGGTTTTTGCCCGGCGACCTCCTGGAGAAGATGGGCCCCTACCTCAAGCCCCTCTACGACGCCTTCTTCCTCCTCCTGGGCCCCGAGCGCTTCCGCCTCTGGCGCGACACGGAGGTCATCGAGATCGTCCCCCTCGCCTACATGCGCGGGCGGACCTTCGAGGACGCCTTCATCGTCCTCGACGAGGCCCAGAACACCACCCTCGAGCAGATGAAGATGTTCCTGACACGCCTGGGCAACGGCTCGCGCATGGTCGTGACCGGGGACATCACCCAGAGCGACCTGACGGAGAAGTCCCTCTCGGGCCTCATCCGCGTCACCGAGATCCTCAAGGAAATCGAGGGCGTGGCCTTCCACCGCCTGACCGAGGAGGACGTGGTCCGGCACCCCCTGGTCAAGAGGATCATCAGGGCCTACGAGCACTGGGACAGGAGCCGGTGACCATCCGCCTCTTCGGCCTCGGGCGGCTTGCCCCCCCGGCCCGAAGGCCCGGGCTCCTGAAGGGAGCCTGCCGGCGGGCCCTGAGAAGCGAGAGGGCCGACGGGCCCGGGGAGATCAGCATCGTCTTTCTGGGCCGCAGGGGGATGCGGGAGCTCAACAAGAGATACCTGCGGCACGACTACGACACGGACGTGATCGCCTTCCGCTATCCCGCCCTCTCCGGGGCCGCCGGCAAGGACCTTCCCTTCGGGGACATTTTCGTCTCGGCTGTTCAGGCCGGGGTCCAGGCTAAGGAGCTCGGCCGCCCGCTCCTCGCCGAAATCCTCACCCTGATCCTCCACGGCACCCTCCACCTCCTGGGCTACGAGGACTCAACGCCCAGAAAGCGGGCCCGGATGTTTAGCAGGCAGGAAGCCCTCCTGCGCGCCCTTTAGGCTCCTGCATGCATTCAGCAAACCCGTTAGGGTCCGCGATTTTGTTCCAAGTTCACCAACTGTCGTTAACGCAGTTGGTGGATAACTGTTATGTCTCGGTGTCTCGGTCTAAGGCTTGACGCCAGGGCCAGTCCTGGTATAATATAGGTATGATCAAAGTTATACCGCGGAAGGCCGTCAAGACCGCCGTCAGCCTCCCGGCCGAGACCTTCCGGAGGGCGGAGGCTCTGCGCCGCAAGGAGGAAAACAAATGACGACAGTTCGATTGCTGAGTAT
>CAYLZQ010000370.1:0-2911 GCA_964388045.1 uncultured Elusimicrobia bacterium
CCGAAAACACCGCCGGCTCTGCCGGCTTGGTCTCCCTTCAGCACTTGTCGGGCTGACTCGACTCCCGCCCTGTGTGGCGGGGGCCTCCTAAGAACCCTGATGAAGATCTGGGTGCAGAGATTCCTGACCACCCTGCGCGCGGCGCGCCACTGCTCGGCCCAGACCCTCCGGGCCTACGAGGCGGACCTGCGCTCTTTCCTTTCCTTCATCGGCCCCTTGCCCCCCCGGTCCCTGGAGCGTTCCCATCTGCGGGCCTATCTGGCCGAGCTCCAGAAAGGGGCCTTGAGGCGCAACTCGATGCTGCGCCGGATCTCGGCCCTGAGGTCCTTTACGCGCTACCTGCGCGAGCAGGGGGCCTTGGGGCGCGATCCCTTCCTGAACCTCCCCATGCCCAAGAGGGAGAGCAGGCTGCCCCGGTTCCTGACCGAGAAGGAGGTGGCGCAGGTCCTGGGGGAAGGGGGTCGCGGGCGCCTTCCGGAGCGCGACCGGGCGATCCTCGAGCTCCTTTATTCCAGCGGCCTGCGCCGCTCCGAGCTCTCCGCCCTCAACGTGGGGGACCTGGACCTGGTCTCGGGCCTCGCGCGGGTCTTCGGGAAGGGAGCCAGGGAGCGCCTGGTCCCGGTGGGGGCGGCGGCTCTCTCGGCCCTGAGGGGGTACCTGAAGAAGCGCGCTCGCCCCGGGCCCGGGGAGCCCCTCTTCCTCAACGCCCGCGGGGGGCGGCTCGGAGGCCAGGGGGTGGCCTGGGTCCTCCGGCGCTGGGGCGACTCGGCCGGGTGGCCCAAGCCCTTGAATCCCCATGCCTTCCGGCACAGCTTCGCCACGCACCTCTTGAACAACGGCTGCGACCTCAGATCGGTCCAGGAGATGCTGGGCCACAAAAGCCTCCAGAGCACCCAGGTCTACGCCCATGTCTCCCTGGAGAGGCTCAGGAAGGTTTACGAGGAGGCTCATCCGGAGGCCAAGCAGGAGTGATTCAGGACAAGATAGCCTTGCTCATGGAGGAGACCGGCTGCGAGCGGGGGGAGGCGGAGCTGGCCCTTGAGATGTGCGGCTACCAGGTCGAGGAGGCGGTCAAGGCCATCGGGCGGCTGCTCAGGAACATAGTCGTCCTCAAGGCCAAGTTCCTCCACTCCGAGCAGAGCCAGTACGGGCTCTTCCTGGTGGTCCTCAACCTAAAGTCCGGAGTCCTCCTGCGTGCCCGGGCCGTCCTCTCCTTCAACCCGGCGGTCTGCGAGGTCCCTCTGGACAAGGACTGGTTCGAGTTCGAGAAAGCCCTCTACGGCTGCCGCCTCTGGGATGGGAGCCTCCAGGGGGAGAGCCTGGAGCTGGAGCAGAGGCTCTCCGAGCACTTCCGCGCCGCCTCCGCCCGCAGCCTGGAGAGGGTCGAGACGGCCCCGGCGGAGGAGTTGGCCGCCGAGCTCTCGGGAGTCCTGCGCGGGATGTTCAAGTCCCCGGCCCTTTCCCTGAAGCTCAGGAAGGACATCCTCGATCTCGGCCAGTTCCAGTCCCTGGGCAGCGATGGAAGCTCGCGGCCCCGGGGGCGTCCGGCCCGCTCCCGGCTCAGGGCCGAGGAGCTCCTGGTCCTTGCGATCGCGCTCGAGGAGGACCCGCGGGGAATGGCCGCCGGGGACCTGCGCGCGGGGGACATGGTCTCGGCGCGCATCGTGGACCCCAGGGACATCGCCCAGTACCTGGCCAAGCTCTTCGGGGGCCATTCGCAGAGGGGGCAGGTCCCGATTCTGGTTCCCGTGGAGGCGATCGAGGCCGTCGCCCCCTCCGGGGTCCTGGCCCGAGTGCGTTTTTCCAGGGGGGTCTGCGGCGACGCCCTGGTCCCGCGAGAGAGCCGCCTCAAGGCGGTGCGGGTGGCCCTGCGCAACCAGGAGCTTTCCTGGTGGCGGAGATTCCTGTGGCCTTAGGGGACCTTTAATATGCCGGCTCTCGTGGTCGTAGGCGCCCAGTGGGGGGACGAGGGGAAGGGGAAGATCGTCCACTACCTGGGCCGGGGCGCCGATTTCGTCGTGCGCTACCAGGGAGGCAATAACGCCGGCCATACGGTGGTGACGGGCGGCAAGACCTTCGCCCTCCACCTGATTCCCTCCGGCATCCTCCTGCCCCGGGTCCACAACGTGATCGGCAACGGGGTCGTGGTGAGTCCCCAGGCCTTCCATTCCGAGGTCCGGCTCCTGGAGAGGCGCGGGATCAGGGTCCGCGGGCGCCTCTCCCTGAGCCTGCTGGCGCACGTGATCCTGCCCACCCACATCCTGCTCGACACCCTGCGCGAGGAGGGGGGGCGCGGGATCGGGACCACCAAGAAGGGGATCGGGCCCTGCTACGAGGACAAGGTCGCGCGGATCGGGATCAGGGTCTGCGATTTCCTGGAGCCGGACACCTTCCGGTCCCTGGTGGCCCAGAACCTGAAGGTGCGGGGCGCGGAGCTTGCCAGGATCAAGCCTCTGGAGGCCATCGCGCGGGACGTCTTCAGGGACTACGAGCGCCTCCGCCGCGCCCTCAAGCCCTTCTGCCAAGACACCACGGTCCTCCTGCACGAGGCCATCCGTTCGGGCCGGCGCGTGCTCCTGGAGAGCGCCCAGGGGGCCATGCTCGACCTCGACTTCGGGACCTATCCCTTCGTGACCTCCTCAAGCCCGATCGCGGGCGGGGCCTGCACGGGCGCAGGGATGGGGCCGCAGGCCATCACGGGAGTCCTCGGGGTGACCAAGGCCTATACCACCCGGGTGGGCCTGGGCCCCTTTCCGACCGAGATCGAGGGGCGGGTGGCCGCCTACATCCGCGAGGTAGGGGGGGAGTACGGGACCACCACCGGGCGGGCGCGCCGGATCGGCTGGCTCGACCTGCCCCAATTGCGCGCGGCGATCCGCTTCGGCGGCATGACCGGCCTCGCGATGACCAA
>CAYLZQ010000371.1:0-2897 GCA_964388045.1 uncultured Elusimicrobia bacterium
CCGGGATGTCCGTCACGATCAGGGAGTTGGTGCGCGGCTCTATGGTCACCTGCCCCGACTTGGTGAGCACGCTGCGCAGGACGCCGAGGATCCCGACCTCCCCGCCTCCCCCCCCTTGAGGGGAGCTCTGCGGCTGCCCCACGGCCCCCCGGGCCCCTCCCGACGTGGTCGGGGAGAGGGCCGCCTGCTCCGCTCCCGCGGGCCCTATCGGGATCAAGGGGATATAGTTCAAGGCGTAGATGCGGGTGATATGGCTCTCGGCCGTCCTGGTGCGGGGGGTGACCACGTAGGTGTTGGACCTGCCTATCTGCTGGTAGGTCAGGCCCTTGATCTCGAGCAGGACCTGCAGGGCCTCCCGGACCGTCACGTTCTGGAGAAAGGCCGTCACTCGCTTGGCCTCGAGGCCCTCGGTGATGATGAAGTTGACCCTGGCCTGGGCCGAGATCGTGTCGAGGAAGGTGGCCAGGGGCGCTCCCTTGACTCGGACGGTGACCCGCTGGTCCAGGAGGGCGACGCTCTCGGCGGCCGCCGGCCTCGCCGGGGGGGCGGCCCCGATCTGGACCTCCTGGACCGGAGGCCGCAGGGGAAGCTCCTCGGGAGGAGCCTCCGGGGAACCCTCCAGGGGTCCGCCCTGCGGGGCGGCCTCCGGCTCGAACTGCGGGCTGGCCTCGGGCTCCGCGCGCCTGCGCTGGGCCCAGGCCGGGGCGGCGGACCCAAAGGAGAGCTCGAGGACGGCCAGGACGACCGCCGCCCGGCGAGAGGCGGCCAGCGACGATCCCGCGGCCCGCTTAAGAATCTCGAAGAAGCCAGTCATGGGCGCCTCCAGAATGCCGTCACTTGGTGATCGTCTTCGTAAATCTTCTCTTCTTGTGGGCGAAGACCACGCTCTGGGGAGTGATCCGCACGACCCGGACAGCCCCCACCCGGTCCCCCTCGGCCACGATCTCTCCGTTCACGATCGCCTTGACCCCCGCCTCGGTGGAGATGATCCCCTGGAGCTCGATCCTGCTCTCTATGGGGGGAGGTTCCCTGCGCGCGGGGGCCCTCCTTTCCTCCCTCACCTGCTGGCGGGCCAGGGACTCCTCCAGGCTCATCTGCTCCAGGCGCAGCCGGTCGTAGGGGGAAAGCATGGGATCGCGCAGGCTCTCCAGGACAGGGGACGCCGGGGGAGGCTTCTCCCCCGGGACCGGGGAGGTTTCAGGGGGCGCCTGGAGGGCCGCGGGGGCCTCGCCGGGTCCCTGGGGAGACTCCCGGGGAAGGGGGTCGGCGGGAGCCGCAGCCGCGGCCTGCGGGGCCGCCTGGGGCGCCTGGGAAGAAACCCCGGTGAGCGCGGGGGCGCTCTCAGTGGAGATCGGGTTGACGAGCCTGCCGCCGGCGGGAACCCCGGCGAATAGGCCCCCCGGGGGCAGGCGCTTTCTCACCCTCTGGGAGAGCTGCTGGTTGTTGGAGACTTTCACCTGGGACCACCAGCGGTAGAAGAGAAAGCCTGGAACGGCCAGGGCCGCGGATAGGATCACCCACCCGAAGGGGAAGGAGCCCCGGCTCGTCACGGCGTCGCCCTCCTGACCGGGACGATGGTGGAGAGCCCCACGGTCACGTTGTTGCGGCCCAGGGGCAGCGGACGCTTGCCCACCTCGAGGTTGTTGACGTGCAGGAGGGGCTTGGTCTCCTCGATGCGGGCCAGCCAGGCCATGAGGTCCTGGAAACGGAGCTGGGTCGCGACCTGGATCCTTTGGAAGACCAGGCCCGAGCGCTCGTCCTCCTCCGGAGGGGAGATCGAGTCCGCGATGATGCCCCTGGCCTTCATCGTGTCGATCAAGGCGTCGGCCAGCCAGGACTGCCTCTGCCTGAGGGCTGGGAGCTGGGCGTAGACCTGGTTCAACCTGTCCCTCAGGGCCTTGTACTGGTCCGCGTGCTGAGCCGTCCGGCGTGCCGTCTCGATCCTCTTCTGGAGGGAAGCCATCTTCTTGGCCGGAGGGGAGTAGAGAGCGGCGTAGCACAAGGCCACGCTCCCGGCCCCGATCGCTATCGGGCGCAGGAAGCGCCTGAGGCCCTTCTCCCGGAAGGCGGCCTGGACGACGAGGATCTCGCTCTGGAAGAGGGCCAGGTACTGCTTGAGCATCCCTAGGTTCATGGTCTCAGGCCTGCTTGGCCCTCGCCGAGATCGTAAAGCTCGTCCTCTTCTCGAGGAGCTCGCTCAGGGCTCCCGGATCGAGGGCCCTGCCGGCCTCGGGCGGCAGGGGGCTGGCGGTGACCGAGACCTGGATGTCCTTGAAGAGTTTGCCCAGGACCGGCGAGGCCAGCAGCCTCTCCCGGAACTGGTAGGCCAGATCCTGCTCCTGGCCCAGGCTCTCCGCCACGGCGTGGCCCGAGAGCTGGAGCTCTGTGATCTGGGCGCCCTTGAGCAGTGGGCTCACCAGGTTGATCTGGGTGAGCCAGACCTTCTCCGGCAGGCTCTCCGTGATGTCCTTGAGGATCAGGGTCGCCTTGACCCGCTCCCCCTCCAGCCCGCGGGCCAGCTCCGCCTGGGCCTCCATGGCCTTGAACATCTCCTCGATCTCGGCCTGGCCCTTGCCCTTGAAGACCGCCTCGACCTCGGGCTCGCGCCGGTAGTGGGCCAGGTCCCTGGCCTTGAACTTGTAGAGCGCGGTCCGGAAAAGCCCCGTTCCCGCAAACCAGAGGGCCAGCAGCCCCGCCGCCAGGAGGATGTCCCGGGCGCACCTCCTCTCGTCGTCCCCCACCCCGGCGCGGCCAAGATCCAGGGTCATCGTGGTCGGCTGAAGGAAGCGAAGGGCCGCGCCGATCGCGGCGCAGCCTCCCCAGTCCGCGGCCTTGAGGCCCAGCAGCCCGGCCGTGTCCTGGATGCCGACAGGGAGCCCCAGCTCCGAGGAGAAGGC
>CAYLZQ010000372.1:0-2879 GCA_964388045.1 uncultured Elusimicrobia bacterium
AAAAATCCTTTCTCCTGGACGCAGGGTCTTCGCGAAAGCCTCCTCCTGGTCGCCGAAGGCCTTCTCGCGGCCCAGGCCGGCCTTCTTCGGCCTGCTCAAGAGGTCGCTTGCGCCGTGGAGGAGCTTGGCGGCCTGGCTGGGCAGAAAGGTCAGGAGGGTCTCGTAGGCCCGACGGAAGGGAGCCAGGAGGAGGCCCAGGGTGTCCTGGCGGGTCCAGGGCACCCGGATCTTCCCTGAAAAGCCCGCGATGTTGAGATAAGCCTGCAGCGCGGCCTTGCCCAGGAAGGTCTTGGGGCGGAGCTTTTCGTTCAAAAGCAGGACGTCCTTGTACTGCTTGATGACGCCCTCTCCCTTGAAGGGGGCCAGCAGAAGCCGGTAGCGCTTGCCGAAAAGGGAGGGCTTGAAGTCCTCATAGTCCCTGAAGGGCCATGGCCCGCCTGGGAGGCTTTCGAACAGGGAAGGGTGGAGCCGGATGGGGGAGGCGAGGTCGATCTCCTCAAGGCCGGGGGCGTCCGGAAGGATGGGACGGCTTTCCCTGGAGGCCAGGCCCTGGGCCAGGGAGCTCAAGGCGATCTCCAGGTTGTCCTCGATCCTGGCCGAGGGGTTGCGGGCCTGGAGCTCGCTCATGACCGGAGCCAGGGCGTTGAGGAAGGGATAGGGATCGTCCTGCGCCGCGGCCAGGTCCGCGGCCTGGCGGGTCATGCGCCGGGTCATATCGTCCACCAGAAGCATGTTGCGGGAGACGGACAACTGGGTCTCCACCGGGAAGTCCACCACCAGGGTTCCAGGGACGTTTTTCCCCTCCAGGGGCTTGGAGAAGATGGTCACCCCGTTGACGCTCACGTAGACCCGTCCCTCCCCCTCCTGGTGATAAAGCAGAGTGACGTCTTCACCCGGGATCCGGTTCAAGGCAAGTGGATTCTCCTCTCCGGCTCGATCCTCCGCGCCTTCGTTGATCCTCTCTCCGTTGAAGAAGATCAGGGCCTGGGCGTTGAACTGGAGGGCCTCGCGGACCACGGACTCGGTGTGGGCCACGGGAAACTCGGCGTGGATGGCGATCGAGGTCCCGCGCCTGGTCTCATCCGGCAGCCTCTCGAACGCGACGTGCGGCTCTCCCGCGAAGTTCCTAAGGATGAGGCGAAAGGCCTCCCGGCCGTCCGAGGTGGAGACCTCGATCCTGTTTTCCTCCGATTTCAAGTACTGCAGCACGGAGTAGAATCCGACCCCGAAGCGGCCGGTGGTCTTCTGGCCCTCCTTGCCAGAAAGGAGGGGAATGAGGAGCTTTTCCAGGACCACCTCAAGGCCCATGCCCCTGCCCTGGTCAATGACGCTGGCCCCGCCCCGGCCCACCCCCAGCGCCACCTCCTTTGGGTAATCCCCCTGGACGGCGTCAACGCTGTTGGTGAGGATCTCGACGATGGGGCGGCTCCTGTCCGCGAACTGGCTCTGGGCGAAGTCCTGGATGAGGTCTCGCCAGTAGTTGACCCGGCCGGGAGCCCGCTCGAGAATCGGCTCAAGGGCTTCCCCGCTCCTGATCGCCTGGGCCAAGGCCAGCCTGTCTCCGGCTTCGGAGGCCACCAGGAAAGCCACCAGCCTCGCCAGGAGCAGGCGCCTGTTTTCCGAGGCGGGCATACCCCCTGTCTTGCGCGGGGCCGGGGCTAAAATCGCGGGCCCTCGCGCGCCGGAGGGTTCCGCGGCCGGGACCGGCGCAGGGCCCCCGCTCCCGAAGAAGGCTCGATCGAGCGCAGCCCGTGTCCCCAGCGGACTCCCAATCCCCTCCTGGCTGCGCAAGACCTCCCCTTCCAGCCGCTGCAAGGCCTCGCGGGCGGCAAGCCTCCCTTGAGGGGCAGGGACTTCAAGCGTCCCTTCTGCTTGAGCCGGGGAAGCTGAGCCAGGCCTGGGAAGGCCCGGCACAGACGCGGCTGAGGAAATCCTCATAGCGTCTAGAGCCTCCGCCTGGAATATCCCCGGTATCCGCGTCTCGGGCAGGGCCTGCGGCCATGCCACGGATTCGGATGCCTTTGCGGCAGGGATTTTCGGCAGGGCCCCTAAGAGGGATCCTCCGTTTGAAAGAGGTATTCCGGCGCTGTTTGGATCCAGGGTTGAGAGAAGATGACCCTCAAGCGGCAAGGCTCCAGGCTTGGCCCTTCCCGTCGCAGGAGTGACTCGAGAGGTCTGCCCGGCCAAGGAGGGCAGGGGGAAAGAAGTCCAGATCAGGCAGAAGACAAGCAGGGAGGCGACGGGCTTCTTAAAGCTCATGGTTTCCGCTCTGCCGAGCTCCGGTTTCCGGCTCGCGCCTCCAACCACTTCTGACCGAGCGACAACGCGAGGGAATGCCGCCTCCACGCTCCGTTGGGAAGCGGCCTCGCAGACCCGCTTCGCGGGGCCCCTGCTCGGTCATGCCTCCGGTCATTATGCCACGGATTCCGAAAGATCCGTGGGGGTCCTATGGGGTAGGGAAGCATCCGGAAAAGGGCCTGCCTGGGCATAGACCGAAGGGCCTATGTTGCGCGGCGAGGAAGCGACCTAATCCATTCCCGTCAGCCCTTCACGCAGAGGACCTGCTTGAGCTCGGCCACGACCTCCGCCAGGTCCGACTGGTTGGCCATCACCTCGCCAATGGGCTTGTAGGCGGCAGGGATCTCATCGAGCACGCCTGCGTCCTTGCGGCACTCGACCCCCCGGGTCTGCTCCTGAAGGTCCCTGACCGAGAAGCGGCGCTTGGCCTCGTGGCGCGACATCCGGCGCCCCGCCCCGTGGCTGCAGGAGAGGAAGGCCTCCTGGCTGCCCTTGCCCTTGACGATGTAGGATTTGGTCCCCATGGACCCTGGGATGATCCCGAGCTCCCCCTCCCCGGCGCGCACCGCCCCCTTGCGGGT
>CAYLZQ010000373.1:0-2876 GCA_964388045.1 uncultured Elusimicrobia bacterium
CGATCCCCGCGTTGGTGTTCAAGAGGTCGTCCCGGCTCATCCCGGGCTTGCGCGGGACCCCGGCCGTGATCACGACCACTTCCGAGCCCGCGGTGGCCTCGTAGGAGGTGGTCCCCGTCGCCTTGGCGTCGGTGCCGGAGAGGGGAGCAGACTCCATGATGTCTAAGGCCTTGCCGGCCGGCATCCCCTCGGTCTGCGGGATGTCCACGACCGCCACGTCCGCGATCTCCATCTCGGCGAGCCTCTGCACCAGGGTCGCCCCCACGTTGCCCGCTCCGATGACGGCGATCTTCTTTCTCATAGGACCTCCCAAAGGCTACAACGGAATATTCCCGTGCTTCTTCCTCAAGCCCTCGGCCTTCTTGTTCCTCAGGAACTGGAGGGCCCGGATGAGCCTGGGCCTAGTCTCAGCCGCCGCGATCACCTCGTCCACGTAGCCGCGCTCCGCGGCCTGGTAGGGCGAGGCGAACTTCTGGCCGTACTCCTGGAGGAGCTTCTGGCGCAGCCTCTCCGGCTCGGGCGAGGCCTTGATCTGGCTTCGAAACAGGATGTCCACCGCCCCCTGGGGTCCCATGACCGCGATCTCCGCCGAGGGCCAGGAGAAGTTGAGGTCCCCGCGGATGTGCTTGGAGCTCATGACGTCGTAGGCCCCGCCGTAGGCCTTGCGCAGGATCACGGTGACCCTGGGGACCGTGGCCTGGCAGTAGGCGTAGAGGAGCTTGGCCCCCTTACGGATGATCCCCCCGTACTCCTGCTCGACCCCGGGCCAGTAGCCCGGCACGTCCACCAGGGTGAGCAGGGGGATGTTGAAGGCGTCGCAGAAGCGCACGAAGCGCGCCCCCTTCTCGCTCGCGTTGATGTCCAGGGCCCCGGAGAGGACGGCCGGGTTGTTGGCCACGACCCCGACGCTCTCGCCGTTGAGGCGGATGAATCCCACGGCGATGTTTCTCGCGAAATTCTTGTGGACCTCGAGGAACTGGTGGCCGTCCGCGATCTCCCAGATCACCTCGTGGACCCTGTAAGGCTTCTTGGGGTCCGCCTCCGCGAGGGCCTCCAGGAGGGGACTCCTCCGGGCGGGGTCGTCCGAGGGCATGACCGAGGGAGGCCTCTCATGGCAGTTGGGGGGCAGGTACTCGAGGAGCTCCCGGATCTGCCGGAAGCAGTCCTGCTCGGAGCCCGCCACGAAGTGGCAGACCCCGCTGCGCGTGCTGTGGGTCCTGGCCCCCCCCAGGCTCTCGAAGTCGCAGGACTCGCCGGTCGCCGATCTCACGACCTCGGGCCCGGTGATGAACATGTGGCTGGTGCCCTCGATCATGAAGATGAAGTCGGTCAAAGCCGGGGAGTAGACGGCCCCTCCCGCGCAGGGGCCCAGGATGGCGGAGATCTGCGGGACGTAGCCCGAGGCCTGGACGTTGCGGTAGAAGATCTCCGCGTAGCCCCCCAGGGACTCCACTCCCTCCTGGATGCGCGCCCCTCCCGAGTCGCAGAGCCCGATCACGGGAACCTTCGCCTCCAGGGCAAGGTCCATCACCTTGCATATCTTGTGGGCGTGGGCCAGGCCCAGGGACCCCCCCAGGACCGTGAAGTCCTGAGAGTAGACGCAGACGCTGCGGCCATGGATCCGGGCGAAGCCCGCCACGACCCCATCGGCCGGGAGGTGGCACTGATCCAGGCCGAACTCCCGGCAGCGGGTCTCGACGAGGAGGTCCACCTCCTCGAAGCTGTCGTCGTCGACGAGAAGCTCGAGCCTCTCCCGCGCCAGGAGCTTGCCCTGTTCCCTCTGCTTCTTCTCCTTCTCAGGTCCCCCCCCCGCCATGGCGCGCCTGCGCCTCTCCAGGAGGTCCTGGGTCTTGGACGAGACGAGCGCCCTGGGCTTCTTAGTCTCTTCCATGGCCGACCAGCTCCACCAGCACTCCCTGCGCGTGCCTGGGGTGGAGAAAGCATACCAAATGTCCGCGCGCCCCGGCTCTCGGTTCTTTCTCGAGCGGGGGCCTCTCCTGGCGCGCCAAGCGCTCCATCTCCCCCCTGATGTCGCCCACCGCGAAAGCCAGGTGGTGCAGCCCCGGCCCGCGCTCCCTGAGGAACTTGGCCAGGGGTCCCTCCTCCCCCGCTGGCTCCAGAAGCTCCAGAAAAACCCCGCCGGCCCCGAGAAAAGCCGCTCGGACCTTCTGCGACGCAACCTCCTCGCGGTGGAAGACCTCCAGGCCCAGGGCCTTCCGGTAGAAGGGCAGGACCTCCTCGATGTCCCTGACCGCGATGCCGACGTGGTCAATCTTCATCCCGCCCCTTGAGGAGCCGTCCACCCAGGGTCGCCGGGTCCACCCTGTGCTCGACCATGTCGTCGAGGCACTTCTCCGAGATGCGGCCGAGGGCGTTGCGGGTGAGGCGCCGGGAGATGTAGAGGGAAAGCTCCTCTCTATGCTGCTCCTTGAGGCGCCTGCGGCCCTCGCCGCTCTCGCGGAGATAAGCCCAGTGCTCCCCGAGGACCCTCCCCAGGTCCGCAAGGCCTGCCCCGGTCAGGGCCGAGACCGGGACCACGGGGGGCTCCCAAGGGCTTGCCCCGGCCGTCCGGCCAAGGGCCAGAGCGGACTTGAGATCCCGCACGGCCTTGTCCGCGCCGGAGAGATCGGCCTTGTTCACCACGAAGCAGTCCCCGATCTCCATGACCCCCGCTTTCATGGCCTGGATCTCGTCCCCGAGTTGGGGGGTGGTCACGTAGAGGATGGTATCCGCGACCTTCGCGATCTCGACCTCGTCCTGGCCCGTGCCCACCGTCTCCACGATGATCCTCGTAAATCCCGCGGCCTCCAGGACGTGGATCGCCCCGAAGATGGTCTGGGAGACCCCCCCGACCATCCCGCGGGAGGCGAGGCTGC
>CAYLZQ010000374.1:0-2875 GCA_964388045.1 uncultured Elusimicrobia bacterium
TAGAGGCTTTTGATCGCCTCGATCCGGATCATCTCATAGCCGTCGTATTGGGCCATCCAGAGCAAGGCCTCGCGGATCTTGGCATCTTCAGGAGAAACCTGGAACAGAGCCCAGATGGCCCCGCTGCGGACCAGGAGGTCCGGCTCATATTTTGCCAGGTACAGCAACTTCTCTTTGACGGCCTCCTCCCCGGTGGCCCGGTACAGGGCTTTCGTGGCCAGCACCCGCATGGCGCGAATCGGGCCGGCCCTGGAGATTTCCAGGAGCTTGCCGCGGACCTTCTCGTCGCCAGCCGCAGCGGAAAGGGTCTTCAAGGCCTCCAGCCTTATCTCGATCAGATCGGTTTGGTCCAGGATCTCAAGCAGCCTGGCCCGCGCCGTCTCGGATGCGAGGTGGTTTTTGAGGCCCTTGACCGCGTAGAGGCGGATCTGGGGATTGACGTCGCGCAGCATCTCCAAGAGCAGCCTCTCCTGGTCCGCGGAAAAGAGAATCCCGTGGCGCAGAGCCTTGAAATTTTCCGAGATTTCCAGGAGGCTGCCGAGGAAGAGGCTTTGGCTGTTTTCCAGGGCCTGCGAGGGAACGGCCGAGAGCGATAGAATGGCAAGAAGCAGGAATCTTTTCATGGGATCACCTCGCCTGATCCTACCAATTCGCCGTCGAGGACTCAATGGGCATGCGGCAAGCGGGAGATTCCAGACTATCCTGCCGGGGATCCGCCTCCACGCCTAACAATTTCAGGCGGGTCCATCGAGGCGGGTGATGAGGCCCCTCAGGCGGCGCCAGGCTGGGGAGGAGACCGGCCGAACCGGGCGATCCGGCCCTCGATCCAGGTCCAAGCGATATCGAGGGCTCCAGACCAGCTCCAGGGGCTGAGCAGGGAACGCCGGCTCAGGAGAAGCGCCGCCAGATGAAGGTGGCGGGGAAAGACCGAGCCCATCCTGCCTCCCATGAGGCTTCCCGGTTTGGATGCCACGATCTTGGTTCGGGTCCGCGCCTCGAAGCTTTCCTTGTATTCGTCGCCTAGGCCCAAGAGATGCCCGAACTCGTGGGAAGGGACTCCGTAGTCGAAATGATTCCGGCCAAGGACCAGTTGGTCGAGAGCCGCGTGCGTCTGCCCCTCCTTTCCGTCCATGAGACGCAAGGCCCTTCCGGAGAAGGGCTCCCCGGCCTTGAGGCGCCGGATGCCCACCCGAGTCTCAAGTCGGTAGGTCTTCCCGAGGTGCTCGAATTCCCCCTGCCAGTAGTCCTCGATGGAGTCCTTCACGACCCTGAGGACGGCTTTGTCCTGGATGTCGGTCTCGAAGCGGGCCTTGAGGACCAGGCCTGCCGGCTGGGGCAGGAGACGCAGGCGCGGATGGGACGGCGAGCCGATTACCGGGGAGGGACCCAGCCCCAGGAAGCCTAGTCCCATCGTAATCCAGACGAAGCGGGAAACCTCGGTCTCAAAGAGGCGCAAATGCGCCGGAAGGGACTCGGCTCCGCATTTTTTGATCTCAAGCAGGAGATCGGAAAGCCTGGTTTTCCTTTCCTCCAGGCTCTCTCCCTGGCCGCGCTCCGAGGGGGGGATTTTCTCAGGGATGCTCCACTCCCCGACTGCCGAGGCCGGCGGGGAAGCCTTTCCCCGGAGGCCGATCCGCAGGATCTCCCGGGCCAGGCCATTGGCCTGCTCCTCCCCCGCGAGGACCTCGAGCAGGGCTCCGCTTTTGAGAAACCGCGAACGGGCCCGGCCGGCCGCCTCCCGGACTTCAGGCGGAAGGCTGAGGTTCGAGGCGAGCCCTCTCAGGAAGCCGTCGTAGCGCCGGGCGAGGGCCTGGACCAGAGGCCAGCGCTCGGATGCTGGAAGGGAGGATCGAGCGACCCAGACCAGGCTGTAGTAGATGAGGTTCATGGTCCCCTTCATCGTCTCCGGATGGGATTTGAGCTGCCCGAGCAGGACCCTCGCTTCCCAGGGTTCTCCGGCGACGAGGGCCTTGAATCCATGAGCCGAGTGGAGAAGCCGCATCTGGGGGCTGTCCTCGATCTGGTCCAGGATCTGGGCGACGGCCCTGAAGCCCTTTTGCGAGAAGAGGCCCTTTTCGGGATCGTCCAGGAGGAGGGCTTGCAGCCGTGCCGTTTCTTCCGGCGCGAGGCGGCCGGAGGGGAAGAGCCCTTGAGGGCTCTTGGGCCGGCTCCGCTTTTCCGCCTCGACCAAGGCCGGATCGGCGGATCTGGAGCCCGTGGCGCGGTCAAGCCCCATTTTCAGGCCTTCGAGCCTCTCGCGGGTCCTGGCCTCCTCGATGCGATCAAGGCGCTGGGAGACCAGGGTCCTGGCCTCCAAGAAGCGCCTCCCTTCCCCCTCATCCAGGTGCTCATAGAGGCCCTGCTCGAGGAGGCTCTGGGAGAGCCGGCTCAGGACTCTGAGCTCCGGCTCCGTCAGGTCCTCCTTTTTCGTCCCGCGGATGACCCTCCTCGCTTGCCAGCGCGCCCGAGCCGTCGCGAAGGCCGCGGCTTCGAGGAGGACGGCCTCCTGGTCCTCCAGGGCAAGGGCCGATAGGATCTCAGGGTGAGGGTAGAGAGGAAGAAGTCTTTCTATGACCGCCTGCCTTGCCTTCTCGGCGGAGGAGGAAAAGAGATAGAGATCCCTGAGATGCTCCAGCTCCGCGTCGATCCTGACTCCGTGATGGGAAAGGCCGCGAAAACGCGCCGGGTCGGCCTTGAGGAAAACGGCGACGAAAGCCTCGTGCCATGTGGGCGCAGGGACGGAAATCCGGCCTTTGAGAAGGGCGGCGGAGGCTGGTCCGGGATGGGAAAGGGGGGCTCCGAGGGCGAGGAGGAGGGCGAGGAGAAAAGAGACGGCGCGAGGGGCCCCGGCCTCTTTGGCGGGCATGGCGCAATA
>CAYLZQ010000375.1:0-2864 GCA_964388045.1 uncultured Elusimicrobia bacterium
TCCCTCCGGGGAGAAGGGCGAGCTTGCATCGGGCCGGGTCCATCCCGGGGATCCGGGAGAGGACCCTCCTGATTCGGGAAGGGACCCTCACGGGGAGGCGGGGGGAGGCTTGCTGAGAGCGAAGAGCTTGAGGATCCAATCGACCACCCTCGGCTTTCCGAAAACAACGCCGTAGAAGGAGCCGCTCTTGGGCTTTTCGATCCTCTCGGCCAGAACGTAGCGGCCTCCGGCCTCCTGGATGAGGACCTCGGTAGCGGCCACGTCCCAGAGCCTGACCCCGTAATCCACCATCGCCCCCGCGGCGCCGGAGGCGGCCAGGGTGTGCCCGAAGCAATCGGCGTAGCTTCGGACCTGGGGATGACCCAGGATCAGGAGGTCAAAGAGGCGCTCCCGGCCGCACCTGCCGAAGTGAGCCCGATCTCCGGTCGCGAGGATCTCATCCTCGACCGGCCGCCCGGACGGGAGATCCTGGAGCCTGAGCCTCCTGCGGTTGACCCAGGCGCCCAGGCCCGCCGCGGCGCTGTAGCATTCCCCCAGGGCGGGATGGTCTATGACCCCTAGGAGCGGCCTCCCCCGGTGATGGAGGGCGATGATAGTGCCGTAGAGAGGGATGCCCCGGGCGAAGCTCAGGGTCCCGTCTATGGGGTCTATGATCCACTGGAATTCCGAGGAGAGGTTGACGCCCGGGAGCTCCTCCCCCACGATCCCATGCTCCGGGAAGCGCTTGCCGATCTCCGAGCGAAGGAGCCTTTCGGCGGCCACGTCCGCGTCGGTCACCAGGGTCTGGTCGGCCTTGCGCATCACTGAGAGCCCCCGGCGCCGCCTGCTGAGGATCAGCCGGCGCGATTTTCCGACGAAGCCCAGGGCGGCGGCCAAAAGCTCCCGCCTGGGGGGCAGGCTCTTAAGCCCCATGACGTGGGAGAGTTTACCAGTTTGGGCCTTCCGACGTAAACGACCCCGCGGCTCCCCTCCACGCTACCTGATTAACGGGCTGTCGCGGTGGAGAGGCTGACCGGGACCCCGGCGGGCCGGGCCGCCGAATCCCCAGGGAGGGACGGGGACGCGGCCGGCTGGAGCTTCGTTCGGTAGCTGGCGGCGATTTTCTGGGCCAGGCCCGGGATCAGCCTCTCCCAACTGCCGAGGAGGTCCTGGGGACGGGTCTTGAAATCGTAGAGGGTCTTGGCCATGGCAGGGTCCTCCGCGGAATCCTCGTGGCGCCAGAGGAGCCTCATGGTGCCGGCGCGGTAGAGCCTGGCCACGGCTGAAAGGCAAGGGCTCAGGTTTCCCTCCCCGTCGCTGCTCGCCCCCCAGGCCAGGTTCACCTCGAAGACCAGGGCGTCGTCGAGGGAAAGGAACCTGGAGTAGTCGCGGGAAAGCGCCCCCTCCTCCAGGTAGCGCCGCCTCCAATCCAGGGGGTCTTGGGCCTTATTGAGCTCCCCGAGGGCCTCCGCAGAGAGCTCAGCCTCGGCCGGGGAGAGCAAGCGCCCCGGGTGGCCGCTTGAGGCGAGCTCGGTCCTCAGGAGCGAGGCCAGGGCCTCCTCGGGCCGCCAGGGGGGCAGGTACTGCTGAAGGTCCTTGGAGCGGGCCAGGTCCCTCTCGTCCTGGGCGGCCTGGACCGCCAGGCCCAGGCCCGGCACGACCTTGGCCGCGGTCTCCACCTTGGAGTCCGCCTCCCCGAGCCAAGGGCCGGGAGAGGCGTAGACCAGAAGAAGGGTCCTCTGCCCGGGCCGGACCGCCCCCCTGGGCATGGGAGCCTCCTCCAGGGAGACGCAGGCGGCCAGGGCGAGGGCTCCCCAGACCGGCCCCAGGCCTCTGACGGCAGGCGCGCCCATAATTGAAAATGATAGAATTTTAAAGAGCGGTTTCCCGTATGATCAAGCGCCTCTTCGAATCAATCTTCGGCACCTCGAGCGCGCGCAAGCTCAAGAAACACTACCCCGTCCTTGAGCAAATCAACGCCCTGGAGGGTGAGGTCCAAAACCTTCCTCCCGAGGCCTTCCCGGAGAAGACCGCGCGCTTGCGCGCCAGGATTGCGGAGCTCCTGGCCCAGGCGGCCGAGGAAGGGGAGGAGGCGAAGAAGGAGGCCTGCCGGGAGGCCTTAGCCCAGCTCCTTCCCGAGGCCTTCGCCCTGGTCCGGGAGGCGGCCCGCCGCACGATCGGCCTGCGCCACTACGACGTGCAGCTCCTGGGCGGAATGATCCTCCACGACGGGGGCATCTCCGAGATGCGCACAGGGGAGGGCAAGACCCTGGTGGCCACGGCTCCGGTCTACTTGAACGCCCTCCTGGGCCGGGGAGTCCACGTGGTCACGGTCAACGACTACCTGGCCAGGCGCGACTGCGAGTGGATGGGCCCGGTCTACCGCTACCTGGGGCTCTCGGTCGGCTTCGTCCAGCACGACCACTCCAACGAGGAGCGCAAGGCCGCCTACCTCTCGGACGTGACCTACGTCACCAACAACGAGGTGGGCTTCGACTACCTGCGCGACAACATGGTCGTGCGCAAGGAGGACCGGGTCCTGCGCGTCCTCCACTACGCCATCGTGGACGAGGTGGACTCGATTTTGATCGACGAGGCCAGGACCCCGCTGATCATCTCGGGGGCGGCCGAGAAGTCCACCGACCGCTACGCCGTCATCAACCGGATCATCCCGGTCTTCAACGTCCGCAAAATCACGGAGGAGGACGAGATCCAGGCGAAGTACAAGGGGGAGGACCTGGGCAAGGGCTTCGACGCGATCGTGGACGAGAAGAACCACACCGCGGTCCTCACCGAGGACGGCATCCAGAAGGCCGAGAAGCTCCTGGGGATCCCCAACCTCTACGACGACCTGGAGGGGGAGTGGGTCCACCACATCACCCAGG
>CAYLZQ010000376.1:0-1542 GCA_964388045.1 uncultured Elusimicrobia bacterium
CGGGAAGACAAGAATGCCGGTGGGCTGCTTTCTTCTCTTTTCCTTGGCGCCCGGGGAAATCCATGAGAGCTTTTCTTGTCTTGGCCCTCCTGCTTCCTTCGCGCCTTGGGGCCCAGGAAGCCGCTCAGGGCCCTTCCCCGGAGGAGGCGGCGGCCATCGTGGCCGGGGCCCTGCCCCATCTTGAGGGGCACCGCGGGGCCATGGCCGAGGGGGCCATCCCCGCTGAGGACTGGGAGCATCTCGGGACTGACATCAGGGACTTGAGCGCCATCTCTCCCCGGCTTCCAAGCGAGGTTGGAATCTCGACTCCTCTTGCCCAGGCCAGGGAGAAGCTGGAGGAAATCGAGGGGCTCAGGGAAGAGGGGAAGGTCGCGCCTCGGGACTACCTGGAACTGGCCGGTATCCTGGAGAGGATCATCCTGACTCGCGAGGCCTTGCTTCGGATGGCTCAGGCAGGCAGGGGGGAGGAGCGGCTAGAAGCTATGAGGATTTCCTCAACTGCGTCTGTGCCGGGCCTTCCTAGGCCTGGCCGAGCCCAAGAGCCCCTCCCAGAGGCCCAGGCGCCGCAGGCAGCGGGCGTCTCCACTCCCCCCGGTGCCGAGCCCGAGGACTTGGCTCTGGCCTCAGCCTTGCCCTTCGACAACATTCCAGTCCGGCCGGGCTTGCCCCGGGTTCCTCAAGAAGCCGCAAGCCGATCATCCGGAGCAAAGCCCCCTTCCCATGGGAGAGCTCAGCGTGAAATCCCAAGGGGGGAGGCTCTGGAACCGGTCCGGACAGAGATCCTTGCCTGGCCCCCTCCCTTGGTCCAAAGGCCAACTGCGCCCAGGCCGCGCATCCCGCTCCAATGCCTGAGCGCCTATTGCCTGGCCGCCGGCCTGGCGAGTCCTGAGCTCCAGCGCGAGATCGCGCAGGAGGATTTCCTGGAGCTCGAGCCGCGCCTGATAAGACAGATCGCCGGGCGAACCCTGGATCTTCTGGTCATGCTCCAGGGCTCCATGGACCTAAGATACGCCTCCGGCCAGGAGGCCCTTACCATTCAGGGCCTGATCAACGAGCACCGCTACCGGCTGGCTTACGCCGCCGGCCCTGGGGGCCTCGAGCTCTGGAGGGATTGGCTGGAGCGGGCCAGCCGCCTGATCCACAATCCGCAGAACACCTTCATGACGGTCTGGGTCTCGAGCCGGCAGGCTGTGGAGAGCTCCTCGGAGCAGGCCCGCAGGAGCCTCTGGGATTGGCTGAGGGCCTCCACGAGCCATGAGCTTTCGCTCTATGAGTCGGCCAGGCGCTTCATGGCCGACCCCGGGAGCCTGAGCGGTGCGGAGCTGGAAAGGATCCTCGCGCGGCTTGACCCAGCGAGCCGGGAGGGCCGAGCCTATTCCGAGTCTGTCCTCAGGCTCGAGCAGGCGCGAAGGGAGCTCGAGCTCTTCCTGGCGGGCCATCCCGAGCTTCTCGCATACCAGGAGGCCGTTGAGGGCTTTCGCCAGGTGATGCGCATGGCCCTCTCCAACGAGGAGACGGTGGAGCCCGAGCGCAACCTGTTGA
>CAYLZQ010000376.1:1552-2854 GCA_964388045.1 uncultured Elusimicrobia bacterium
AGGATCACCCCATCCCCCCAAGCCTCATGGGCCTGGGGCTCGACTCCAGGACCAGCCCCTCCGCCTCTGCCGTCTCCCTGGGCGACCACAACGGGATCAGGCTCGCCGAGGCTGGAAGGACCCTGATCCTGGACGGCAGGGATTTCTCCGTCCTGGGCGGGACTGACTCGAACGGGGACTCCTTCCGGCAGATAAGTCCCCGCATCACGAGCATGACCTCGGCGGGCCGCCACATGCTCGACGTCTCGCTTTGGGCCGACGACGGCTCCGGGATCAGGAGAAGCCTTCTCTCCATCCCTTATGGGGAGGGAAACAGGATACGCTGGTCCCAGTCCAATGCCCTGGCCCATGAGATCGGCAGAGCCCTGGGCCTCGCCCAGAGGGAGGAATGGTCCCTGGCCGAGTGGCTGAGCGACCTAAGCCCCCTTGACATGGATACAGGCCGCCCAGCCTCCCTTACCTATGCCTTCGAGGGCGCGAACTTGGACGGAGGGCTCTTTACCCTCGCCTATCACGACAGAAGGGGGGAGCTGCGCGTGATCGAGGCGGAATGGGCAGAGCCCAACCTGCCAGAGGGCTCGCCTTCCGCGGCTCCGAGCGAGGCGAGGGTCCTCGCGGTTTACAGGCCCAGGCTCATGAGGCAGACCAGGGCAGGGAGCCCTGCCCTCGGATGGTCGAGCGAGGTCCTCTGGCAGCCCATTGGCGGGAGGATCCTTGAGAGCGAATACACGAGCACCAGGCGCCGCGCCCTTTTCCAGGGGGAGGTGGATCCTCAGAGCATCGGCTCAAGCCGCGAGGTTACAATCTATACCAGGCGGGAGCTTCAAAGAAACGACAGGGGGGTCTGGCGGCAGGTGGGAGAGGCCAGGGTCGCCCGAAGAGAGGTCGAGGTCCCTGAGAGCTCCTGGATCTATCAGATGCAGCAGGGGATCGGGGGAGTCCCTGCCATAGGAAGGGTCCTGTCCTTCCTGGGGGATTGGGGCAGGCAGGGCTACCGCGGCTCAATGGGAAGGATCCACTATTGGATCGGCAGATGGCTCGACTCGAGCGAGTTCAGGGTCCAGGGCCAGGCCGGGATCTGGGACTCGGAGGCGATCGCCCTGGGAGAGCTCTTTAACCGGGACGAGCTCAGGCGGGAGCTTGGGACCTGGCCCAGGGAGGATCTCGAGAGGCTGGACACCGAGGTCAGGGCCATGCGCCTGGACCGCCTGCGCTCCTCGGCTTTTTCAGGCAGGACGGAGGAGGACAGGCTGCTCGGCGCCCCTGTCACTGAGGAGGAGCGCCTGGAGGCCCTCCTCAACA
>CAYLZQ010000377.1:0-2852 GCA_964388045.1 uncultured Elusimicrobia bacterium
CCCGAGGCCCTCCTGGCCCTTTTGGCCGTTGGCATCGGTTGTTGCGGGATCGGTTGGGGCCTGCCCTCCCGGGAGAGACTGGAGCTTCTTTTGCCTTCGGCTTGGAGGCAAGACCCTTGGCTCCATGAGCGCATGGCGAGGGGGCATGAGGAGCTCTACTCACGCCTGGAGACTCGGGACCGGCTTCCAGCGGACTATATCACGCGGGCGGAAGAGATTCCCTGCGGCTGGACGGAGCCGCCGGAAAGGCTTTTGACCTCGTACCGTTCCTTTTTTCTGCGTTCGGCCAATGCGGACGAGCAGAAAAACCTCACCTACCTGGCCCGCATGAGGCCGAGGCGATTGGACTTCGAGCCTTACGGCGTCGCTTACGGCGGAGCCTTCATCTATCCGTTGGGCGCCTACTATGCGACCCTGTCGGTCTTCCAGCTCTTGACAGTGACCTCGGACCTTCGTGCCTATTTCAGGGATATCCGGAAAATGGCACGCGTCTTTCTTGCCGGCCGGGCTTTCAATGTGCTCTGTTTTTTGTGCTGCGCTCTCGCCCTGTACCGGATTGGATGCGCGTCGGGGAGCAGCGCCGAGGGGCTCTTTTCGGCCCTTTTTTTTCTGGTCAGCCCGGTGGCCTGCCTGGTCGAGCACACCCTCAACCCATACGGCTGGGCCACGCTCTGGTTCTTGATGGGATGTCGCTGGATCCAGGCGTATCTGGCCTCGGGCGCGCGCCAAGACCTGCTCAAGGGCTCGGCCGCTGTGGGCCTCTGCGTCGGCTCCACTCCCGCCTTCTGGCCCACCGCATTCCTGCTGTCGGCCCCCGTTTTCTTCGCCCGGCGCCATGGGCACGGCTTGGCGGAGGCCGCAGTCCGGACAACCCAGGCAATGGCCGGCTTGGGAGCGGTTTTTGTTCTGACGAATCCCTATTTATTTCTGCGCTTTGACAAATATGCCTATGAGCTGGTCTATGTGCTTCAAGCCTTCCCCTTTTCCCTCACCCCTGGTCGCCTTTGGGCTTTTCTGGCCGACTTTCTTGTTCGCAACTGGGGAGGCGTTTTGACGTCGGCGGCGCTGGCCGGTATCGGGACGACGCTCATGATGCGGGGGAGCTCCCCGTTGGGCCGCCTGTTTTCGGCGACTTTTCTGGCGGGCCTGCTGCAACTGGCCGGGCATACCAGCGATTTTACCCATGGCCGGCATTTCCTCCCCTTCTTCGCCTTGGGCTCGCTTGCCGCGGGGAACCTTCTCTGGAGCCGATTCCCGGCGCGCCTGCGCGGCGCGGCATGGGCGCTGAGCGCGGCCCTGCTTCTGGATTCGGGTTCAATCAGCGCCTCCTATCTGTGGAATTTTCATCTGGAGGCCAGGCACAAGAGCACTCGGCTGGAGGCTGGCCGGTGGATCGGGGCTCATGTGTCGCAAGGCGCTTCGATCGGGCTTGTGGCTCCTCCCCAACCCTCCGACACCCCTCCCTTCCGTTTCGAGCGCCATGCTCTGGTATTATTCGAACGGCCGGATCAACTGCGCGGCCGGCAGCTTCCGGATTATGTGGTCTTAAGCGAGCTTCGGGCCAGCCAGGAGCTTAAGGCCTTCCTGGGAAGGCACTATAGAGAGGCTGCGTTTTTTCGGCCGCGCAGGCTTTTGCCCTGGGTGCCGGTGCGCGGCCTTTACGCGCTGGCGAACATCGAGCTGGGGGTGTATCAGAAGCTTCCCCTATAAAGGCCATGCCTTCGGGGCGATCCTGGCGCGGCGGATCGTAGACAGGCTTTGCTACAATACGTGCCGTTGTCCCAGGAGGTAGAACAACCATGCCCAAGGCCTTGATCACCGGCGTCACGGGCCAGGATGGCTCGTACATGGCGGAGCTTCTGCTCTCCAAAAAGTACGATGTCTACGGCCTCGTCCGCCAGTCGAGCCATGCCCCCTTCGAGCGTATTCAGCATCTCCTGGACAAAATCCATGTCGTCAAGGGGGACATGCTCGACCAGTTGTCCATAGACGAGATCGTTGAGGAGACGCGTCCCGACGAGGTGTACAATTTCGCGGCTCAATCCTTTGTCCCCGCCTCTTGGAGCCAGCCGGTCTTGACCGGCGAGGTGACAGCCCTGGGGGTGACCCGCCTGCTCAATTCCATCCGCAGGATTTCGCCCCGGGCCCGATTTTATCAGGCCTCCACCTCCGAGATGTTCGGCAAGGCCGTGGAGACGCCGCAGCGGGAAACCACCCCATTTTACCCCCGCAGCCCCTATGGAGTGGCCAAGGTCTACGGCCATTACATCACGATCAACGCCCGCGAATCCTACGGCCTTTTCGCGGTTTCAGGGATATGCTTCAATCACGAATCCCCGAGGCGCGGCCTGGAATTTGTGACCCGCAAGGTGACCTGCGAGGTCGCCCGGATCAAGCTCGGCCTTTCCAGGGAACTGCGCATCGGAAACCTCCGGGCCAGGCGCGATTGGGGCTTTGCCAGAGACTACGTCGAAGCCATGTGGCGGATGCTCCAGGCCGACAGGCCCGAGGATTTCGTCATCGCCACCGGCGTCACCCACTCCGTGCAGGAGCTGGTCGAGACGGCTTTTGCCGCCGCGGATTTGGACTGGAAGAAGTACGTGAAGGTCGACCAAAAGCACCTGCGCCCCGCCGAGGTGGACCTGTTATGCGGAGATGCTTCCAAGGCGCGCAAGAAGCTCAAGTGGCAGCCTAAGATGGGCTTTAAAGAGCTCATCGAGATGATGGTCCGTTCGGATATCGAGCTCAACAGTCGCCCAGAGTTGCGCATGGCCGCGCGACTGTGCTAAGCCGCAGGACAGTCCTCGTCACCGGAGCCGGGCGCGGCATCGGGCGGGCCGCGGCCATGGCCT
>CAYLZQ010000378.1:0-2849 GCA_964388045.1 uncultured Elusimicrobia bacterium
CGCTCACGTCCAAAATTCGATGGCTTAGAACCGCTGAGCGATATAAAGGAAAGGGCCCGCGCGGCTCCGCTTCGCTTCGGAAGGCGCCGCGCGGCGCTCTTCATGGAGGGGAGCTTTCGCTCCCCTCCTCTGACGCTCGGCGCCAGCGCTCAGTGCGAACGGCTTTGGCCCCCCCTCAACTGCGCGCCTCCCCCCGCTGGGGGGAGGCTTGCGACAGGTCCAGCCTGATGTGGAGTTCCTTGAGCTGCTCCGCAGGGACGGCCGAGGGGGCCTCGCTCAAGGGGCAGGTCCCCTTCTGGGTCTTGGGGAAGGCGATCACCTCCCGGATGGATTCCTCCCCCCTCAGGACAGCGATCAGGCGGTCTAGGCCTATGGCGATGCCCCCGTGGGGAGGGGCCCCGTACTCAAGGGCGTTCAAGAGCAGCCCGAACTGCCGCTCCTGCTCCTGCGGGGAGTAGCCCATCAGGGAGAGGATCTTCCTCTGGACCTGGGCCCGGTGGTTGCGGATGGAGCCTGAGGCGAGCTCGACCCCGTTGAGGACCAGGTCGTACTGGTGGGAGCGGACGCTCCCCGGGTCGCTCTCGAGCTTTGGGAGGTCCTCCTCCAGGGGGGCCGTGAAGGGGTTGTGGGCGAAGGTCCACCTCTTCTCCTCCGGGACCCATTCGAGGAGCGGGAAGCGCGCTACCCAGAGGAAGCTCCAGGGGCGGCTGGGGGCGGACTTAAGCCTCGCGATCAGCTCCTTACGGAGGGCCCCCAAATGTAAGGCGACCTCGGCCGCCTTGCCGGCCCCAAAAAACAGGGTGTCTCCGGGCCGCACCTTAAGCCGCTCGACCAAGCCTTGGATCTCATCCGGCTTCAAGAACTTCAGGATCGGAGAAACCGGGCCGGCCTTCTCCCACGTGATCCAGGCCAAGCCCTTGGCTCCCTGGGCCTTCACGAGGTCCGTGAGCTTGTCGATCTCGGCGCGGGAAAACTCCGCCTGGGCCGTTATGGCGCGGACCACTCCCCCGCTGCGCGCCGCCTCCCCGAAGACCTTGAATGGGCTTTCCTGGAACAGGGCCGTGCAGTCCTGGATCTCAAAGCCGTAGCGCAGGTCGGGCTTGTCGGAACCGTAGCGCCCCATGGCCTCGTCGAACTCGAGGCGCGCAAAAGGGATATGGAGTTCCACTCCCATCGCCTCGGCGAAGACCGCCTTGAGGACCTTCTCCACCACGGCGTGGACCTCCTCCTCGGCCACGAAGGACATCTCGATGTCGATCTGGGTGTGCTCGGGCTGGCGGTCGGAGCGCAGGTCCTCGTCCCGGAAGCAGCGGGCGAGCTGGAAGTAGCGCTCCACCCCCGAGGCCATCAGGATCTGCTTGAAGATCTGGGGGGACTGCGGCAGGGCGTAGAAGCTCCCGGGGGAGAGGCGGGCCGGGACCAGGAAGTCGCGCGCCCCCTCAGGGGTGGCCTTGGTCAGCATCGGGGTCTCGACCTCCAGGAAACCATCGGCGTCCAGGACCCGGCGCGCGATCATGGCCACTCGGTGGCGCAGGGAGAGGTTCTCGAGCATCCTGGGGCGGCGCAGGTCGAGGAAGCGGTACCTGAGCCTGGTTTCCTCCGAGACGGCCGCGTGCTCGTCGATCTCGAAGGGAAGGACCTTTGATGGGTTAAGGAGCGAGATCACCTCGGCCAGGACCTCGACCGCCCCGGTGGGGAGCTTGGGATTCTCGGTCCCGGCCGGGCGGGGGCTGACGGTGCCGGCGACGCTCACCACGAACTCGCTTCCCAGCCTCCCCGCGGTCAGGAAGGCCTCGGTCCGCTCGGGATGGACCACCACCTGCACCAGCCCTGAGCGGTCGCGGAGGTCGAAAAAGTAGACCCCCCCGTGGTCCCGCCGGGCATGGACCCAGCCCGCCAGGCGCACCTTCCGGCCGGCCCAGGACGGGGCCAGGGCTCCGCAGGGGTGGCTGCGGTAGGGGCCGTCGGAACTCATGAGGGGGCGCCGAGGGCTCGGAGCTTCTCCAGGTCCGTGATGTAGTAATGACCGTCGCGCGTCTCGATGAGCTGGGCCCTGCGCAGGGCCGAGAGGGCGCGCGTCAACGGCTCCCGGGTGGTCCCCACCAGGTCCGCCAACTCCTGCTGGGTGAAATGCCGGCGCAGGAGGAGCCCGGAGCCAAACCTCCGTCCCCGCCGGGCCAGGTCGCAGAGGGTCTTTGAGACCCGACCCAGGACGTTCTTGAAGAGGAGGGCGTCGATCTCGGCGTCGGCTCGCCTGAGCCTCTCCGAGACCCTGCGCAGGAGGAAGCAGGTGAGCTGGGGGTCGGAGATGAGCAGCCTCTTGAAGTCGGATCGGCTGATGACCAGAAGGGAGGTGTCGCTGCTCGCCTGGGCCGAGGCCGAGCGGATCTTGCCCCCCAGGAGGGCCATCTCCCCGAAGAACTCCCCGGGCTCCAGGTAGGCCAGAGTCTTGCGCTTCCTTGCCTGTGAGGGCGAGAATATCTTGACCCGCCCCTTGAGGACGATGAACATCTGGCTTCCAGAGTCGGCCTTGGAGAAGATGGGCTCGCCGGCCTGGTAGGCGTGTATCCGCGAGAGTTTGCAGATTCTCCTTAAGTCCTTGGGCCGGATCTGGGCCAGGAAGGGGATGCGCCGGAGGGCCTTGAGGATCATGGGGTTATGTTATCTTATCCCTTCCCTGCCCTTCAAGCCGGCAACCTGGAACCCGGGCTGCATGACAAAATCGTGACAAAAAGTCGCTAGGCCCTTTGCTGTCTCGAGCCTGGGACCTTGGCCTCATGTGCGATGCCTGCCTGGCTGGCTATACTGTCAGCTCAAATCGAAGTCGCCGAGCCGCCGGAGGACGGCAG
>CAYLZQ010000379.1:0-2837 GCA_964388045.1 uncultured Elusimicrobia bacterium
GGAGCCTGGCGGCGGAGCGCTGCGGCTAGGCGCCAGACGGCGCGGGCGCAAGAGTCCCGCGCCGTCCTACCAGTCAGGCGGCAGTTCGTCTCGTCCGTCGTATTTGTCGAGATCCTGCTCGGCAGCCTGGAATTTCTTGCGGAATCAGGACTTGCCCGAGGAGTTGGGCGCGCCACCCGCGTCCTGAGGCAACCGCGCGTGGCTGCCGTCGCAATAGGGCTTGCGGTCCGAGTGCTTGCAGCCGCACCAGGCGACCTTCTTCTTCTCCTTGAGCTCCACTCGGATCGGGAGGATGCCGGTGTTCAGCCGCGCGTGGGAGCCGTCGCAGAAGGGCTGGTTCTGGGAATTGCCGCAGGCGCACCACCAGTACTCGCCCGGCTCCATGTCCTTGACGCATGGGAATCTCTGGGCGATCTTCGGTTCGGACATCGGTCCTCCCAGGCGCATTATACTTCATTTCCCCAGGCGAACCCAGCTTGACTTGCGGGTCTAGCGGGGCGTCAAAGGGTGGATTTTTCGAGAAGGCCGGTCCTTGACAAAATCGGGTTCCCGGCCTAAACTTCGAGCGAGGGGGTCCGGCCATGAGAGGAAAGGCCCTGGCGCTCGCCTTGACGACAGCCGCTCTCGCCGCGCGGCTGGGCTCGGCCCAGCCCCAAGACAAGGCTGAGGAAGCCCCCTCAAGCCAGGAGAGCCATCCGATCAACGTCTTGACCAGGATGATCCTTGAGAAGCCCTCCCTGCTCGTCCCGAGCGTGGCCGAAAGATTCGCGGGCTTTATCCGGAGCGAGTCTGAGGGAAAAAGCTCTTTGGGGAGCCTGCGCCAGCAGCTCCTGCCTGTCGGAATCAGGGCGCAGGCCCTGGAATGGGTGGAGAAGAGGCTCGGGGACCAGAGGGAGGCCTTAAGCGTCGCCGAGCTCTATTTCGTGCTGGGCGCTGGGGGCGAACCCCCGGCCTGGGCCCAGTCCCATAAGGTCCTGAGCCGCTCCCTGAAAGGCTACAGGGCCGAAGACCTGGCCAAAGCGATGCGCGCCTGGGCCGCGCCCGGAGGCCGACCAGGGGAAGCCTTGCCGGAAACCTGGCCCGAGGCCTTCCTCTCCAAGGCCGCCGAGGAAGCGCGCCTGCTCCTCAACGAGGGGCGCTTGAAAACGGAGGAGGAAGACTTCAGGCAGTGGAAGTCCCGCTTCGTCAGGGACAAAACCCCGGGAGAGCTTAAGAGGTTCGACTTCCCAAGAAAGGTCCCGACTCCTGCGCCAAAGGCAGGCAAGGAAAGCCTCCCCTAATAGCCCCCTTCCGAGAAGGCCTTCAGCAGGCGCACGGCGACTCTCATCCGCGAGAATCCTGTCAGGAGCGGCCGGCTTTGGACCTTGTCGTAGGCGAGGCGCGCATCCACGGAAAGGGGAGACCACCTAAGGCTCAGCCTCCTGAGCGCCTCAGCAGCGATCCAGTGGCTTTGGGCGTCGTGGTAGGAAAGCAGGGCCAGGGGCACGACCAGCCCCAGGTCCTCTTTCCTCTCACCTGCCAGGACCAAGGCCGCAAGCAGGACCCTCTGGCTTTCGTCGAGCTTGCCGAAAGAGGCCAGGGTCTTGACCATGCCTCTGAACTCCTCAGGCAAGGGGAGCCGGGAAGGCTGGTTGGGGCCGGCTGCCGATGGCTCCAGGGGAGGCTCGGGAGAATCCGGTTTTGCCTCTTCTCGGCCCGAGCCTGGAGCGCCGTAGAAGGGGCTGGGAAAGACCTGGGTCCGCTCAGGCTTCTCTTCTGTGGATCCGTCCATGAGGGCCGAGAACTTGACCAACAGCCGCCCTTGATCCAGGGGATCCTGGCTCAGGCGGCGCAGGTCTTCCACCCGGGAGGAGAGGGAATCCACAAACAGCCTCCAGCCCTTGGGGGAAAGAAGGACACCAGAGGGAGCGAAGGCCGCCCTAGGGGCAGGGCCCAAGGGGCCCAAGACCCCCTGGGCAGGAAGCCTGGGAGCAGCCCGAAAAACAACCAGCGGAGCCGGGGTCCAACGCGGCGCCGGAGGCCTGCGCCAAGCCGGAGCCCCGGCATCAGCCAGGGCCGGGACCAAGAGCGCGAGCAGAGCGCCTGTCTTCATTTGGACTCCTGGTGCTCGCCGGGGATCGGAGCGACCTCCAGGATCTTCTTGATGACGCCATCCGGGGTCATTCTCTTTTCTCCAGGCCCAAGACCGATAGCCGCCCGGCAGCCCAGGGCAATCCTCAAGACCCGCGGCATAGGACAGATTATCCAAAGATGCCTAGGCCTGCCTCGGGACCTTTGGGCCTTGGCAGGAGAGGAATTGGGCCTATGGTTGACTAGGCCAAAGGACGCATTCGGTCCCCCGAGCCCTCCCCCGGGGGCGAAACTCTTGCCAGCTCACGCTAGGGCGCCAGAACCCGCAATTCCTTGAAGTAGTCCCTGTAGAATCCCCGGTCCCTGGTCAGCAGCCGATCGGCATGGTTTAAGGCGTGAGCCCCGACCAGGAAATCGGGAAGAATACGCTGGCGCGGGGAGCGGCCTCCACGCTTAAGGGCGATTTTCCAGGTGGCCGCGGCCTGCCAGAGGGTCTTCTCGCTCGAGGCTTCCAGGGTCACGCCGAGGACCCTCAAGGTCTCCCGCAGGCTTTCCTGCGAGGGGAAGGCGCAGGCAAGCTCCGCATAAACCACCTCGCAGATGACGGCGGCACCCTGGGCCAGGCACTCCTTGAGCCTTTCCCGTGAGGCGGGACCGTGCCCGGGATCCGGCAGGCAGACGTCCAAGAGGATGTTCGTGTCGACCGCCGTGATCACGGGCGGCCACGCAGCCGTTCGACGAGATCGTCCGTCGCCTGCCAGGGAGTC
>CAYLZQ010000380.1:0-2837 GCA_964388045.1 uncultured Elusimicrobia bacterium
CCTTGGTGGCGAAACGCAGGGACTTCTCTCCCATCGGACCCTGTTATACTAGTAAAAAGCCCTCAGCCCAAGCCACACGGCGAAGAAACCGAAGAGGTCCAATAGCAGTCTGATGAGCTGATTGACCACACCGTAGGAAATGCCGCGACACGAGGGACTGCACCCGCGCGTTTTGACTTCCTTGGCGACTACTCAGCTCCCCCCTCCTCACTGCTCGTCCCCTCCCCCGGGGGAGGGGACGAGCGCCTGCGGCGCTTGGCCCCCTCAGTACGCGCTCACCTCCCCTTGACAAAATCGGCTAAATGTGGTACAGTACAATCTATGAGATACAAAGCCGAAAAAATGGCCATGCGTTCGATCCGCATCCCCGCGTCGATCGATTCCCGTCTCGACGCGCTCGCCAAAAAAACCGGGCGGACGAAAACCTACTATATCCAGGAAATGATCCGCACGAGTCTTGCGGACTTGGAGGACTACTACCTGGCCGACGCAATCTCCGAGCGCGTCCGCTCCGGCGCGGAGAAAGTATACTCCCTGGAAGAAGTGGAACGCGATCTTGGCCTGGCAGATTGAAGTTTCGGAAACTGCCAAACGAAGCCTGTCAAAGCTCGATCGGGGCGTCGCTAAACGCATCATAGTGTTCTTGCGAGAACGTTTGGGGGCCGCCCCCGACCCGCGCGCATTAGGCAAGCCGCTTCGCGGCCCCTTGCGCGAATACTGGCGTTATCGTGTCGGAGATTACCGGCTCATCTGCGATATTCGGGACCAAGTCATGCGCATCCTGGTCGTTGACGTCGGTGATCGCAAGGACATATAGCAGTAACGCGGGCCGCTGGTTTTAGGCCGGCCGCGAAGCGGCGCCTGGGGATCGCGGCGTGGAGGGCCCGCGCCCGCCCGTCACCTTATTCCCGATTTCCCGAGCAGAAACTAATAAAAAAGCCTCAGCCCAAGCCACACGGCGAAGAAGCCGAAGAGGTCGAGGGCAAGCCCGGCCCGGATCATCCGGGCCAGGGGGACCTTGCCGGTCCCGTAGACCAGGGCGTTGGGGGGAGTCGAGACGGGCAGGAGGAAGCCGAAGCTGGCGGCCATGGTCGCTGAGAGGGCGGGAAAGGCCGGGGCCACCCCTGCCGCCTTGGAGAGGGCCAGGGCCACCGGGACGGTGACGTTGGCCGAGGCAGTGTTTGAGGCGAGCTCGCTGGTGACCAGGGCCATCCCCGAGGCCAGGGCCGCGACCCCGGAGGCTCCGGAGAGGCCCAGGCCCTGAACCACGGCAGAGCCCAGGCTCTCGGCGAGCTTGGTGTCGAAGAGAAGCTGCCCCAGGCTCATGCCGCTGCCGAAAAGAAAGATGGTCCCCCAGTCCACGCGCGCGGCCTCCTGCCAGGTCATGGTCATGCGCTCCTTGTCGAGAGGGAGCACGAAGAGAAGGCCCGCGGCCAGGAGGGCGGAGATCCCCTCGGGGAGAAGCCGTCCGCAGAAAAGCCACAGGAGCGCGGCCGAGCCGAAGGCCGCGGCCGTGTTCTTCTCCCCCCTCCTCCAGGGCCCGAGCCTGGAGCGCTCGGCGGCGAGGTAATCCCCGAGCCTCCCCCAGCCCTGGGGCCTGCCCAGGCCGCGGGCGAGCAGGAGCCCCAGGAAGGCCAGGCTCGCGGCCGCGATGGGCAGGGCCATCCGGCACCAGGCCAAAAAGTCGATCCTCACTCCGGCCAGCCTCTCCAGCATCCCGATCCCGATGAGGTTGGGCGGGGTCCCGACGGGGGTCCCTATCCCGCCCACCGAGGCCGCGAAGGCGAGCATGAGCAGGAGGTTGGCCTCGAGCCTGGGGCTCCGGGAAGACTCCGGGAGCTCCCGCAGGACGCCCAGGGTGACGGGCAGGAGCATGGCGGTCGTAGCCGTGTTCGAGACCCAGAGGGACATGAAGGCGGCGAGGGCCCCCAGGCCCAGGACCAGGCGCAGGGGGCTGGCATGGAAGGCCTCCAGGGAGAGGAGCCCCACCGCGAGCCTGCGGTCCAGGCCGTGCGCGGACATGGACTCCGCGATCCAGAAGGAGCCCACGAAGAGGAAGATGACCGGGTCCGCGTAGGGGGCCATCACGCTGCGCGCCGGGGCGATCCTGAGGAGGACGCAGAAAGAGGAGGCCAGGAGCCCGGCCACCGGCAGGGGCAGGGCCTCGCTCATCCACCACCAGACAGCGCAGGCCATCACCCCGGAGAGCCTGCGGGCCTCGGGGGAAAGAGGGGCGTTGCCGAGCAGCAGGAAGGCCAGCAGCCCCAGGAGGGGCCCAAGCACACATGGCAAGGAATCCGCAAACGGTCTTGCTCTCGCTTTGGAGAGAAGATTCCTTGCCATGTGATTCCTTAACGGCAGTTGATAGGACCGTGCGCTTCGTGCAGGGTCCTAAAGGATTCTGTAAGGTTGTGCGACGGCAAGAAATTCGCAGCATGCCTCTAAAATAAAAACCGCCGCGAATTTCTTGTCGCGCATATTACCGACTCGCGCTCCCGTTGCCCATGTGCTTGAGGAAGAACTCCACTGTCCTCTGGTAGTAGTCCGCGCGGTTCTTGCGCTTGGTGAAGCCGTGGCCCTCGTCCGGGTAGACCACCAGCTCCACCGGGGAGGCCCGCTCCTTGAGCCTGCGATAGACGAGCTCGCTCTCGGCCTTGGGGACGTTGGTGTCGTTGGCCCCCTGGAAGATGAGAAGGGGGGCCCTGATCCGATCCAGGAAGTTGACGGCCGAGCGGTCCCTGAAGAGCTCCGGATGGGTCTTGGGCGTGCCCATCTGGGTGCGGTACCAGTCCCCGAAGCGGTCCTTGGTCAGCTCGTAGTCGAGGACCAGGTCGGGC
>CAYLZQ010000381.1:0-2832 GCA_964388045.1 uncultured Elusimicrobia bacterium
CTGTCGCTAGGGACGACGGGAAGGGGAGGCCGTGGGCTTGCGTGGTCTGAGGCTCTCGGGGCGAGGTGGGGGCGGCTTGCCTGCCGGACTCGCTCAGCCCTGGAGAGGCCCAAGCCTTGGGGCCTTTACTGGGCTCCTGTCTTCGCCTTGGCCGCGGCGCTGGTCATGATCTGGAAGGCGGTTCCTGTCAGGACCCCGGTCCCTGCAGCCCCGCCTGAGGTGCTGGCTGATATCGAGTTCTTCGAGAATCTCGATCTCCTCGAGCACTGGGAGGAGCTCCAGGCTCTGCCCGCCGAGGAGGCCAAACCATGACCCTTGCGGCGATGCTTCTCCTGGCGGGTCTTGCGGCCCAGGACGGCTTCGCCCAGGACCCAGGGGCCTGGGAGGCCCTTTCTCAGGAGCGCCGGGAGAGGGTCCTGAGCCATTACGCTCGCTACCAGCGGATGCCGCCCAAAGATAGGCTCAGGCTCAAGGAACGCTTCGCCCTCTTCAGGAGACTGCCGGCTCAAAGGAGGCAGGAGCTTGTGAAGCGATGGGAGGACTTGAGGTCCCTTGCGCCTGAGAGGCAGCGGGCCCTCCGGGAGCGGCCGCCTGGAGTCCGCGGCGCTCCCCGCTCAAGGCCTCGATCCGAGTGGCGGCGCGGGGGCCTCGGGTCCAGGATGGAACGTCGTCCCTCGCGCCAGCCGCGCCTCCGGGACCGCGGGCACCGCAGTCGCTAGCCCAACCTTTGGGCCGGGTCCGGCATCTAACTTCTAGCAGGAGGTGCTTATGAAAGGGAACTGGATGCTCGTGACATTAATGGGACTGGGGTTGGTCTTGCCACTTCGAGCCGCCGACGCCCCGACCGAGCCTCCGAAAGAGGAGCCTCCCAAGCAGGAGGAGCCGAAAAAGCCCGAGGAGCCGGCCAGGGTTTCGGAAAAGCGCAACAAGCCGGCAGGCAGGATCGCGGCTGAGTTCGACGTTCCCGAGAGCGAGGTCCTGGACCTACGGGACAAGGGGCTCGGCTGGGGTGAGATCCGCCATGCCCTGGCCATCTCGCGAAGGTCCGGCCAGCCCACCTCGGAGATCCTCAAGCTGCGTGAGTCAGGCATGGGCTGGGGGCAGATCAGCCGGAAGTTCGGCTTCAAGCTGGGAGAGGCGACCGGCAAGGGCTTCTGGAGCGTTCGCGAGGAACGCGCCGACGCCGAGCAAGCGGAGGCTCGTTTCCAAGGCAGGAGGTTGGAGACGGGACGGGAGCGCCCTGGACGCGGCGAGGGAGGCGGTCCCGCCGAGCGTGGCCGTGGGCGCGGCCACGGGCGAGGCCCGAGGAGGTAACAGTCCAGAGGCTTCATCGGTTATTCCATGCACGTCCTGAATGGACGCCGCTGACGCCTTACGGCTGGGCTGCCGGAGGCGCTTCGTCTCGGCTGGAGGTTCGGGCCAGGAAAATCCCTCCCAGGATCATCCCGGTCAGAAACCACACGCCCAGGAAGAGCCAGGCCAGGGCCCTAAACCAACCTGGGAAGGCGGGGATCCTGGCCTCCCCGTCCCCCATGGCCAGGGCGGCCTCGAGCTTGGCCTTGGCCTCCTTTGGGAGCTCCTCGGGGTTTTTCAGCCTGGGACCTTGGAGGCTAATGGATTCCGGAAGCCGATACCGGACTCGAGGACCCTTGGGCGGGGCAGGGGCGGTGATGGGCGCGGGCGCCACGGGCTGGGCGGGTAAGGCCACGGGAGGCGACGGGGTCTTCTCCTTCTTCCTAAACGGCTCCTTGCAGAAGTCGCACCAAGCCGCCTCCGCTGGGGACTCAAAGCCGCAGGAGGGACATTTGACTCCCATCGCCCAATTATAGCTTTTCCTCGTGTTCCCAAAGCCCGACAGCCATGTAGTATAATGGGAACCCCCGCAACATGGCGGGAGTCGAGTCGGCTTGAAAAATAGTCTAGGGAGACCAAGCCGGCGCAGCCGGCGGCGTTTTAGGGGGTGAAGGAGTCGTTGTTTATCAGGAGATCCCCGCAACATGACGGGGGTTTGTGGTGGTGATAAACCCAATGAAGGCCAGGACCGTCGCTTCCCCTGCCCGGAACATGCCTGCTGAGGAGGTGGCCCGGAAGGCCGAGGCCGCACGGCAGGCCGCGGCTCTCTGGAGAAAGTACAACCTCACCGAGAGGGTGCGCCTGGTCCGCTCCCTCTGGCGGGAGATATCCTCGCGCCGGGAGGAGGTCCTGCGCGTGGTCCACGAGGAGACTGGCAAGCCCTTCGCCGAGATCGAGACCACCGAGATCGGTCCGGTCCAGATGATCGTCAAGTACTACACCGCCAACGCCCATCGCATCCTCCAGGACCAAGCGGCCTGGCGGCCCTGGCTTCTCTTCAACAAGAGGACCTATGTCCGCCACGTCCCCCGGGGCGTGATCGGCCTGGTCACCCCCTGGAACATGCCCTTCCTGATCCCCATGGGAGACGCGGTGGCGGCCCTTCTGGCCGGCAACTCGGTCCTCATCAAGCCTTCCGAGTGGACCTCGCGCACCGCCCTCTGGATCGAGGAGGCGGTCAAGGCCTCCGCGCTCCTCCCGGAGGGGCTCCTCTCGGTCGCGGTGGGGGACGGGGCGGTCGGCCGCCAGGTGCTGGAGGAGGCGGACATGGTCCTCTTTACCGGCTCGATCGCCGGCGGCAGGGCCGTGGCCCAGGCCGCGGCGGCGCAGCTCAAGCCCGCGGTCCTGGAGCTGGGGGGCAAGCACCCCATGATCGTCTTCAAGGACGCCGCCCTGGGTCGCGCCGCCAAGGCCGCGGTCTGGGGGGCCTTCGCCAACTGCGGCCAGATGTGCGTGGGGGTGGAGAGGGTCTTCGTGGAG
>CAYLZQ010000382.1:0-2831 GCA_964388045.1 uncultured Elusimicrobia bacterium
GATAGAGCCGCGCCTCCTCCAGGATCTTTTCCGCCCAGAGGGCGGCCTCCTTGAGGTTGAACTCCGCCCGGTGTATCTGGACCCAGCGATAGGGAGCCAAGCGCATCGCAGAGGGCAGCTTCCCCTCGGCCTCCTCCATCGAACGCTGCCATGCCGCCGCTAAGGCCAGGTCACCGCTCATCTGGGCGATCAGGGCTAGGTTGTCCAGGAGGACCACCCGGCTCAAGTCCACCTCCGAGGGCGCGACCTCTCTGGACTCCCCGGCCCGGCCGAGCAGCTCCAGGGCGGTCCGGCAATCGGCGGCAGCCAGTGCCTCCCTCTTGCTTCGAGCGTAGACGTAGGCCCGCCCGTTGCGCGCCCAGGCCTCGAGGAACGCGGCTTGGGCGGCCGGCAGGCCAGGCCGGCGGGCTTCCTCCACAGCCTGGTGGCCCAAGGCGAGCGCCTCCTCTAGGGCTCCCTTGCGGCGTCCTGCGTTGATGCAGAGGCGGTAGAGCAGGTGGCTGCGGCGAGCCGGATCCCTCTCCAGAGCCAGGGCCGCGGAGAAATGTCGGTGCAGGAAATCAGGCAGCCCGGGATCCCCCTGCGTCTCGACCTGCCGATTGTAGGCGGCAAGGCCGACCAGGGCATGGACCTCGGCCGCCTCGGGAAGGTCCTGGCGGCGCTCCAGCAGCTCCAGGCCCAGGCGCAGGGTGGCGTCGAAGCCGTAGGCCTCGAAGGAGGCTCGAATCGCGGAGAGGGCGAGGGAGACCGTCCCCTCCTCCGGCCTCCCCTCCCCGACCGCCAGGAGACTCCAAGCCTCGCGCTCCAAGTCGTCGTCCAGAGGATCGCTCGGGAGGGCCTCTCCCTCTCGCGGCCCTGGGGCGGCCAAACCCTCCTCCCGGACTCCGACGACCTCGGTTTCAGGCAGGGCCTCCAAGACCCCCACTTGAGCCAAAACCCGGTCGTAGGTGCGGCGCCAGAAGGGCTCCTTCGGACCTGCCCTGGGATCGACCCCGAGGACCAGCCGGAGGGCATGCCCCGGGCTCGCCTCCCTGAGCATCTCCCTAAGGACTGCCATGCTCTCGACGTCCATGATGGAAATATCCGGAATCACAAGACCAAGCGGCCTCTCCCGCAGCATGCTCGCGAGCGCCTTGGCCCAGGCTTCGATCAAGGGACGAGCCAGGATCACATTGTGGGAGAGAAAGCCCATCGGCTGCGCGCAGCACCTGGCGCGCAAGGCCTCTTCCTCGGGCCCAAGCAGGCCCCTGAGACGGCGCAGGACCACGCTCAAAGGGCCTCGATGCGGGGCGATCGCGCGCCCCAGGGCCTCTTCCCCGACCGCGGGTCTAAGGAGAGCGAGCGCACGGCGAAGGGCCCCCCAGGGGAGCGGGAAACGAGCATCGAGATCGAGCCTGAGGACTGGCGGGCAAAGCCCAGCCTGCCTGACCGCTGGATGGAGGAAGAGGCGCTCTTGCGGCCCGGTGAGGATGGTGATCATGGGAAGCCCGCTGGTGGAAACAGGGCGCACTTCCCCCAGGGCAGGCACTTCTCAGGCTCTTCGAGCATGCGCCCGCGCAGAGCTCTCTTATGCCAACGCTGGCTGCAGCCTGGCTTCTCTCTCCAGTGCCGGGACTTTCCCTAACACCTGCTCGTAAATTTTGGCGACCCTGGTAAGCTCAGCACCTTGTAATGCGGCAGCATAAAACGCAACATAGGCGTAGAGCAATGGGCTGAATCCACCGGAGATCTTGCGCATGTCGCTGGCCGTGAGCGTCGTCAGCTTGGCGGAGAGATCCGTCGAGGTGACGACTTTGCGACTGAGACTCATGAGGTTCATTCAAAACCCCCCTTTAGGTTCTTTGCAGCTTAGACCTCGAACCGCCCTGCTTCCATTAAATTTAGCCCCAGTTGTCCGTTTTGTCAAGAAACAATAATGTTACACTGGCGCCTGCTCTAACGCTCAGCAGCCGCGGGCTGCTCAAGTGCTCTGAGCAGACTACGGACCCCAGGCAGCGCCCCTGGAGCAGCGCCGGCCGTAGGCCCCAGTCCGGGAATGCGAGGGCGATTTGGTAGAATCCTTGGCATGGAGAAGAGGCCGGTCCCCTACCGCAAGAGCGTCTTCGTCTGCGCCAACCTCCGGGAGGACGGCCGCCTCGCCTGCGCCAACCCGGGCCGCGGGGGCGACAAGCTCTGCGAGGCATTGCAGCGCGCCGTCAAGGAGGCCGGCCTCAAGGGAAAGGTCCGAGTGGCCCGCTCGGGCTGCCTCGACCTCTGCTCCCAGGGCCCGAACCTCTTCATCTTCCCCGAGGGAGAGTGGTACTCGGGGGTGAGGGAAGAGGACCTCCCCGAGATCCTCCGGAAGATCGCCTCATCCGTCTCTTGAGCTCGCGCCTCTTGAATGGGATCCTCCGCTCCCTCGAAAGCGGACCTGGTCATCCTGGGGCCTGGAGCGGGCGACCGGCCCGAGAGCCTCTGGAACGGAGGCGCCCAATACGTGATCACGGACGGGGTCCTCAAGCATCCAGGGCCATGACGCACCGCCCTCGTTCCGCCAGTCCTAGCATATCCTGGGCCCTTTCCCAGCCCGAGGCTAGGCCCTTTGCCTCAAGGAAGAGCTGGGATTTGAGGATAGAATGGACTCGGTGGCAGAAAAGATCCAGCGCATGAAGAGACACCCGGCGCTCGCCGCGATTCTAGGGATGGCCCTCGGCGGCCTGCTTTCCCCCGCTCTCCGGGCTCAAGCCTCCGAGGAGCTGAGGGCAGGGGAGGAGCTGGATTTGCTTCAGGGACTGGAAGAACTGCGGGCAAAGGCCGCTGAGTTTCGGGAACAGAGGGGGCTGCCAAAGAGC
>CAYLZQ010000383.1:0-2820 GCA_964388045.1 uncultured Elusimicrobia bacterium
CGCCGGGGCCACCACGATCCGCTGTGCCCAGGACGCCAGGGAGAGATGGGCCATCTCCCAGAGAGAGGGGTCGTGGGCGTTCTGGCAGACAGGATGGCGCGATAGGGTCGCCAGGACCAAGGGCGTCACGAACCGCGCGGCGCAGGGGGTCAACACGCAGCGCACCTCGGATCTGGCCTTGACGAGGCCCCGGACGATCTCGGGCGCCTTGTAGGCCGCGATGCTGCCGGTCACGCCCAGGAGGACGCGGCGCGACGGGCGAAAGGACATGAGGGAAGCTCAGGCAGGGGCCTGAGAGCCGTCCGGGGAGAGGCTGGCCTTCGCCGCCTCGGCGGCGGACTTCTGGACCTCCTTCCAGTCCACGGCCCCGCTCAAGATCTCGCGCAGGGCCAGCTCCAGGACCTCGTTCTGGGTCAGGTGCCGATTCTCCTCCTTGCGCCGCAGGACCTTGGCCCAGAGGGCCGCCAGCGGAATGGCCAAATATTTCTCGCCCTGATAGTTGAGGATCATCTCCTCAATGGGCTTGGGCTCCTGAGGCGCCTTGGCGGCGCCGGACTTCTTGGTCATTGTTGCCTCCATGTCGCCCGAGGCCGCAGGCCGAGGGCCGCGGATACACCGGCTGTTTCGTTTATCAGTTCCGTTACTCCTCTAATCGCCCGAGGCCGCACGTGACGTCCTGGCGCCCTCCTTTGGCGCCGTGACCTCAGCCGCTCGCTGCCGCTCGCAGCACTTGGCGCCGAACCCAATTCCTTATCGGCGCCAGTACGCTCGCTGCCGCTCGCAGAAGGCCGAGGGCATACCGGCCGCTTCTTAGGCACGAACCAGGGACAAAGCGGGCAACTCCTGGCGGCTCACGCGCAGGCTCTCGGCCGTCAGGATGCTCTCGATCTCCGAGAGCGCCTTATCCAGGTCGTCGTTGACGACCAGGTAATCGTAGTTCTTGGCCGCCGAGAGCTCACCTCGGGAATTGGCGAGGCGCCTGGCCGCCGAGCCTGAATCCTCGCGCCGAGCTGCCAGTCTCTGCTTGAGGCTGTCCAGAGAGGGGGGGGCCACGAAGATGAGGACCGAGCCCGGGATCTTTCGCCGGATGGCCGAGGCTCCCTGGACGTCGATGGCTAGAAGGACGCTGGCCCCCTCCCTGATCGCCGATTCGATGAAGGCGCGCGGGGTGCCGTAGTAGTGGTCGTGGACCACGGCCCATTCCAGGAACTCGTTTTTCGCGATCTTGCGCTTGAACTCATCCTTGGTGAGAAAGAAGTAGTGCCTGCCGTCCCTCTCGCCCGAGCGGGAGGGGCGGGTGGTGCAGGAGACGGAGCACCTGAGATCCCTGCGTCTGTGCAGGAGCTTGCGGCAGATGGTGGACTTGCCGGTCCCCGAGGGAGCGGAGATGATGATGAGAGTGCCTTTGCCCATGCAGGCATGCATTGTAACAAATTAGGCCGCAAAATACAATTAAAAATGCTAGACTCCCGGCATGGAAGAAAAACCCCAGCTCCAAGTGGAGATAGATGAGACGACAGCGAGGGGCATCTACACGAACCTCGCCCTCATCACGCACAGCGAGACCGAGTTCATCCTGGACTTCCTCTTCATGCAGCCCCAGTCGCCCAAGACCAAGGTCCTGGCCAGGCTCGTCTCCTCGCCAGCGCACGCCAAGCGCCTGCTCTGGGCCCTCAAGGACAACCTCGAGAAATACGAGGCTCGCTTCGGAGAGGTCCAGGCCGGCCATCCTCCCGGGGAGCAGCCCCAGGCTCCCGGATTCTATCAGTGACGTCGCGGGCGAGGCGGCCGCCGGGGCCATGGGCCGGCCCCTCCGCGCTCGGGCGCCTCCTGCGCCGGCGGGGCCTGACCCTGGCGGTGGCCGAATCCTGCACGGGCGGCATGCTGGGAGAGCGCCTGACTTCGGTCCCGGGCAGCTCGGCCTACTTCGCGGGCGGCGTCATCGCCTATTCGAACGCCCTTAAGAGGAAGCCCCTGGGCGTAGGGGCCATGACCCTCGCGCGCCGCGGGGCGGTCTCGCGGGAATGCGCCCTCGAGATGGCCGAGGGAATCCGGAGGCTGGCGAAAACCTCCCTGGGGCTCTCGATCACGGGCATCGCGGGCCCCGGAGGGGGAAGCAAGGCCAAGCCCGTGGGCCTGGTCTACGTGGGCCTGGCCCGAAGGCAAGGGGCAGGGCGGGCCTGGGAGCTCAGGCTCTCCGGGACCCGCGAGCTCATACGCCAGAAGGCGGTGGCTCAAGCCCTGCGCCTGCTGCTCGCGCGCCTTCGAAATTGACATGAAGGTCTCGAAGTTCATATAATTTTTGCATGATAACGAAAGAAATTAGGAATGAAATCCTGAAAAAATTCTCCAGCCATCCCGGAGACACGGGGAGCGCCCAGGTTCAGATCGCCTTGCTCACCAAGCGCATCAAGGAACTCTCGGCCCACCTCCAGAATCATAAGAAGGACTACTCTTCGCAGAGGGGCCTGCTGGGCCTCGTCAGCCAGCGCCGGCGGCTTCTCACCTACCTCAAGAGGCAGGACCTCGGCGCCTACGCCGGCCTCATCAAACAGCTCGACCTGAGGAAATAAGAATGTCACAAGCGATCCAGAAGATCTGCCTACAGGAGACTGTAGGCGACAAGACGATTTACCTGCAGACCGGCACGATCGCAAGGCAAGCGGGCGGCTCGGTCACCACTCACCTAGGCCAGACCGTCACCCTCTCGGCCGCGACCGCCACCTGGAACCCGAAGGCGGTGGACTTCGTGCCCCTCACCTCCGAGTACCGGGAGAGGACCTACGCGGGAGGCAGGATCCCCGGCGGCTTCTTCAAGCG
>CAYLZQ010000384.1:0-2797 GCA_964388045.1 uncultured Elusimicrobia bacterium
TCGATCCACTTCCTCCAGATGTCGGGCCCGACGCGCAGGACCCTGGGATGAGCGCCCAGGGCGGACTCGGCCTGGAGCGCTCTCCCCGCCGGGGCCTGGGCCAGGACGACGCCCATGACAGGGATCTCGTCGAGGACTTCGAGCCCCTGGGCCGTGACGACGGCGCGCTGCTCCTGGGCCGAGACCCCGGGCTTGAAGGCGATGATCAGCCTGTCCTCCACTCCCGCGGCCGAGAGCGCGGCCGCGGCCGGCTTGGGCAGCAGGGCCGCTGCCAAGATCCACACCCACAGACCTTTGGACATAGGACCTCCGTGATGCCGTTTGTCTTACAGTGAACGCCCTCCGCGAGGGCGGCCGGTCCCACCATAGCATATTTCCGGACCGCAAGTCCTATTTCTCGCATGGGACCTTTGGTCCCGGCTCGTAACTGCTTAGTTTCCCCTCCCGGGGGGGAGGTGAGGCAGTTGCTAAGGAAGGATCCTTCTGATGGCCGAGACCAGGTCCTTGGGGCTGAAGGGCTTCGGGATGACGGCCCGGGCGCCCTCCGGCGCGGGGGCCCCGGGGCGGAGGCTGGCCGAGAGCACGATGACGGGCAGCGAGCGCGTGCGGGGCCGCTCCCGGATTATCTTGAGGAGCTCCAGCCCCCCCAGGCCAGGCATCCGCAGGTCGAGGACGACCAGGTCGAAGGCCTCGGCCTCCAGCAGGCGCAGGGCCGAGGCGCCGTCGCGGCAGGGCAAGACCGAGAAGCCCGAGAGGCGCAGGTACTCGGAGGCCAGGGCGTTGGTGGCGGGCTCGTCGTCCACGACCAGGATCCGGCGCTCCCCGGGGGAGGCCTGCTCAGGCTTGGCTGTCATTGGGGCCGGAGGGAGCCTCGCGCGGGATCGTGAACTTGAAGGCGGTCCCGGAGGGCGGCCGGCACTCGACCCAGATGCTCCCCCCGTGGGCCTCCACGATCTTCTTGCAGATGGCCAGGCCCAGGCCCGTGCCCGGGGTCTTGGTGGAGACGGGGTCGGCCACGCGGTAGAATTTCTCGAAGATCTTCTGCCGGTGCTCGGAGGCGATCCCCGGCCCCTGGTCCGCCACGCTGATCTCCACGAAGCGGCCCTCGGGGCGGCAGGAGATGGCGATCGTCCCGCCCTGGGGCGAGTACTTCAGGGCGTTGCCGCAGAGGTTGATGAGGAGCCGGTAGATCTGGTCCTCGTCCCCCCAGGCCCTCTCGGCCTGGGGGGCGAAGCGGACCTCCAGGACCGCGCGGGAGGGGTGTTCGTGGAAGAGGGTCCGGAGGCGCTCGCAGAGGGCCGCCAGGTCGATCGGGACCGTCTTGAGCGCGACCCCCCCGGCCTCGAGGCGCGAGATGTCCAGGAAGTTGGTGACCAGGTCCCCCAGGCGCCGGGACTCCCTGACGATCACCTCCAGGTACTGGCGCCCCTGCTCCGGCGAGAGCTGGTCCCCGAACTCCAGGATGGTCTCGGCGAATCCCCTGATCGAGGTGAGCGGGGTGCGCAGCTCGTGGCTGACCAGGGAGACGAACTCGGACCTCATCCTCTCGAGCTCCTTGCGCTTGGTGATGTCGCGGTAGACGCAGACCATCCCGAAGGGGGCGCCCGTCTCGCCCTTGAGGATCGTGAGGGTCGCCTCGACCGGGACTAGGCTGTCGTCCTTGCGCTGGCAGACCGTCTCCACCTGGCGCACGCTCCCGGTCCGCAGGGTCTCCTCCTCCCAGTTCTTGAGGTCCGAGAGCCTCTCGTCCGGGAAGAGGAGCAGGGTGGGCTGGCCGAGGGCCTCCCGCCTGGCGTACTGGAAGAGCTCGGTCGCGCTCGGGTTCCAGCTCACGATCCGGGACTCCAGGTCGGTCACGATGATCGCGTCGGCCGACTGCTCGCTGACGGCGGCCATGGTCTTTTGCTGCTGGAGGTTCCTCTGGATCAAGCGCGCGTTGCGCAGGAGTCGGCTGATCTCCAGCAGGGTCTGCTCCCTCTCCAGGCCGGGCTTCTGGGGCGCCTCGTAGCCGACCAGGATCGCCCCGTCCTCCGAGGGCCCCTCCTTCCGGAAGGCCAGCAGGGGGGCCGAGGTCCAGCCCAGGCGGGTCCGGGAGGGGGTGAGGATGCGGCGCTCCTCCAGGGTCCGCCAGACGAGGATCTTCTCCTCGCGCTCGGCCTCCGGGCCCGTGAAGAGGGGGTCGCCGCGGCGCGAGGCGCAAAACGGCACCCCGAAGTCGTCCAGGAAGTGCACCGAGACGTAGCGGGCTCCGGTCAGGGAGGCGATGAGCTCAGAGGCCGAGGCCAGGGCCTCCGGGAAGGGCTTCTCCGAGAAAAGCTCCAGGGACATGCGGTTGAGGAGAACCAGCCTCTGGTAGCGGGCCTCCAGGCCCCGGCGCGCCTGGGGGAAGGCTTTCCGGCTCCTCCGGGGGGGCTGCTTTCGTGCTGTCACTGGTTTTGCGCTCTAGGCTCAGTAATTGTATCATCTTATGGCCTCGGAGGACTTTGGATGCCCTGGAGTCGCCGCCTGCGCTGGATGCTCCTCGCCATGGCCTTCTTTTTCCTGGCCTGGTCCCTCTTGGCCTCTCCCTCCCCCTGGACCGTCGCGGGCTTCTTCGCCTGCGGGGCCGGGTGGTACTGGCTCACCCGGCGCAAGACCCGGGAGCTCGACTCCCACAGGCCGCGGTAGGGCGTTTTCATTTTCTGAGCGTCCAAAGGTGTATAATCTAAGCCTTGGGCAGGTGGCGGAATCGGCAGACGCGACGGACTTAAAATCCGTTGACCGCAAGGTCATGCGGGTTCGAGTCCCGCCCTGCCCA
>CAYLZQ010000385.1:0-2796 GCA_964388045.1 uncultured Elusimicrobia bacterium
GATCGGAAGAGCGTCGTGTAGGGAAAGAGTGTAGATTTCGGTGTTTGCCGTATCATTAAAAAAAAAAAAAAAAGACGACCCTGACCGAGAGGATGAGGTCCAGGTACTCCGTGTCCCAGTCCTCCTCGGTCGCCGGCTTGGTCCCCGGCAGGATCTCCAGCGTGCGGGGGCAGCCCCGCAGCTCCACCCCGGCCCTCCGGAAGGCCTCGGCCATCCGCGGCAGGAGCCTGGGGGCGATCGCCTCGTGCACGAGGAGGGTCTCCATGGCGTTGCAGACCCCCGGCCTCTCGGCCTTGGCGTTGAGGCAGATCGCCTCGGCCATGTCCAGGTCCGCCGATGAGTCCACGTAGGTGTGGCAGAGGCCCTTCTCGTGGGCCAGGACCGGGATTCTCGAGTCCCGGCGCACCATGCCGGTGAGCTCGGGCCCGCCCCGCGGGATCACGAGGTCGATCAAGCGCTCCAGGGAGAGGAGCTCCCTCACCGCGGCCCTGTCGGGGTCGCGGATGAAGCCGACGGCCCCCTGGGGAAGGCCCGAGGCCGCGAGGCCCTCGACGAGGGCCTCCGCGACGGCTGAGTTGGTCCTGAGGGCCTCGCTTCCGCCGCGCAGGAGGGCCGCGTTTCCTGATTTGAGGCAGAGCCCTGCCGCGTCCGCGGTCACCCCGGGCCTGGCCTCGTAGATCACCGCGATCACCCCCAGGGGCACCCTCATCTTGCGGATGCGCAGGCCGTTGGGCCTCGTGGAAAACTCCGTGGTCCGGCCCACAGGATCCGGGAGCCCGGCCACGTGCTCCAGGCCCCCTGCGACAGCCTCCAGGCGCTTCTCGTCGAGGGCCAGGCGGTCCACGAAGGCCGCGCTCCGGGAGGGCCTGGCCTCCTCCACCTCGACCCTGTTGACCTCGAGTATCTCCCGGGCGCGCTTTCGGACCGCGGCGGCCATGGCCCTCAGGGCCCGATCCTTGGCCTCAGTGGAGGCCCCGGCCAAGAGCCTGGAGGCCTCCTTGGCCTGGCGGGCCAGGAGCTCGAGGGATGTCATGACTGGAGAAGGGCCAGGTTGTCGCGGTGAACGACCTCGTCCGCGGGCTTGGCGCCCAGGACAGCCTCGATCTGGGAGGTCCTCAGGCCCTTGATCCGCTCGAGGTCCCTTGAGCCGTAGTTGGTGAGGCCCCGGGCGAACTCCAAGCCCTCGCAGACGAGGCTCACCACGTCCCCGGCCTCGAAGCCCTGGGAGACGGTCCTCACCCCCGAGGGAAGCAGGCTCCTGGAGGAGGTCAGGGCCTCGCGCGCCCCTGGGTCCACGTGGATCTGGCCCCGGGGATGGGAGGCGAAGGCGAGCCACGCCCGGCGTTTGGCCATGGGCTTGGGGGAAGGGGAAAACAGGGTCCCGACCTCCCGGCCCTGGAGTATCTCGCCCAGGACCCCGGCGCGCAGGCCGCTGGCGATCACGCAGGGGATGCCCGAGCGCGCGGCCATGCGCGCGGCCTGCACCTTGGACTCCATGCCGCCGGAGCCCGTGGGGCCCGGGCGCCCCAGGCCCAAGGCCTGCGAGGATGGGCCGGCGGCCGCTCCGCCGCAGGCGGGGCCCGGGCGCCCCGGCTCGACTCGCCGGATCAGCAACGCCCCGGGCTCCCTCCTGGGGTCCGAGCTGTAGAGGCCCTCCTGGTCCGTCAGCAGGACCAGGAGATCCGCGTCGCAGAGGCCGGCGACCAGGGCGGAGAGGACGTCGTTGTCCCCGAAGCGGATCTCCTCCACCGCCACCGTGTCGTTCTCGTTGATGACCGGAACGACCCCCAGGCGCAGGAGGGCCAGGATGGTGTTCCTGGCGTTGAGGTAGCGCCGGCGGTGGCGCACGTCCTCGCGGGTGAGCAGGACCTGGGCCACGGCCCCCCGCTCCCGGGCGAAGGCCTCCTCCCAGGCCCGCATCAGGCGGCTCTGGCCCACGGCCGCGGCCGCCTGCTTGAGCTGGGTGGTCCTGGGCTTCAAGTCCAAGAGCCCGCTGCCCGCCAGGATCGCCCCGGAGGAGACCAGCACCACCTCCCGCCCCTGGGCCCTGAGCTCCCCGAGCTCCCCGGCCAGGCGCCCGAGGGCCTTGGGGTCCAGGCGGGCCTGGCCCCCCGAGAGGACGCCAGAGCCCAGCTTGACCACCCAGCGCCGAGCCCGCGCCAGATCCGGCCTGGCTGTCATCTCCCGGCGAAGCAGCGCCTGCAGCGCGCCTCGTACTTGTCGCCGGAGCCCACCTCGATGAGCCTCTTGGAGACAGAAAGGCGCTGGGAGCGGTTGGCCGGGTTGCCGCAGACCGCGCAGATGGCGAGGTTCTTGGTCACGAACTCGGCCACCCCCATGAGCCGGCAGGTGACCGGGAAGGGCATCCCGCGGTAGTCCTGGTCGAGACCTGCCACGATCACGCGCCGGCCCTGGCCGGCCAGCTCCTCGCAGACCCCGACGATCTCCTCCCCGAAGAACTGCGCCTCGTCGATCCCGACCACCTGGGTGTCCGGCTCCACCAGCTCCAGGATCTCCCGGGCCCTGGAGGCCGGCTGGGAGGGGATCTTGGCCAGGTCGTGCGAGACGATGTGGTTTGTGGCGTAGCGGGTGTCCAGGGCCGAGTTGAAGACCTGGACCTTCTGGCGCGCGATCGTGGCCAGGCGCAGGCGGCGGATGAGCTCCTGGGTCTTGCCCGAAAACATGCTCCCCACGATGGCCTCGATCCAGCCTCCTCCCTGACCCCAGTGGAGGGGGGCGGCGGGAGGGGGAGCCGCCTGGCCCTGGGCCGGCGGGCCCCCGCGCGGCCGGGGGGGC
>CAYLZQ010000386.1:0-2786 GCA_964388045.1 uncultured Elusimicrobia bacterium
GGGAAACACCTGGCTGCGGGGGACGGCCCAGGACCCCTCGGTCAACGCCCCCCCCGTGGGGGGCGAGAGCCTGATCGTCACCCCGGTCAACAACGTGGACAACCCGAACTACGTGCCCATCTTCAACGCCGGGGGCGACGCCTCCCAGGTCTTCTCGGACCTCTACGGCTCGGTCGGAAACCTACAGAGGCAGACCAGCTCCAAAAACATCTCCGAGCAGGCCCTGCAGCTTGAGTTCTCGAGCATGACGATCGCGGCCTCGACTGGAGCCGTCGTGACCACCAAGAGGCTGTTCTCCCGCGCCATAGACATCAGCCAGCACCGCTTGTTCAACTTCCTGCTGTTCTCGAACGCGGACCCCAACAACGTGGACACCAACAACCACACCTTCTTCCTGCGGGCCGGCAACGACTCCAACTTCCTCGAGGTCAGGGTTCCCCTGAACTTCATCGGCTGGAAGAAGATCGAGGTCCTCCAGGCGGACACCAACAGGGATTCGATCGCGGACACCTGGGCGGCCGCGACCCCGGGCACTGTCGTGGTGAGCTCGGGCGCCCCAAGCCTCCAGCAGGTGGCCTCCCTCGTGGCCGGGGTGAGGCGGACCGCCTCCGTCCCTCCGGTCGCGGACGCCACCCTGACCCGCGGCCGGGTCTTCGTCAACGAAATCCACCTCTCGGAGCCCGTGACCCGCGTCGGCACGGCCAAGAAGATCGAGGCCGGCTTCGAGGTCCCGGGCTGGGCCAGTTTCGGGGGCAAGTACCGCGAGATAGACCGCAACTTCCAGACCCCCACCTCCGTGCTCTCTAACCAGGACAATCGCCAGGACTCCGGCTACCTCAACCTCACCCGGCTATCCTTTTTCCCCATGGCCTTCACCCTCTCGCGCACGATCACGGACACCCCGAGCACGGTCCAGACCGGCAACCTCTCGAACCTCGTCAACCTCCTCCAGCAGGGCCGGGTCGTGACCTGGGCGGGCAGCGCCCAGGGCAACTTCAGCCTGGGGGCCTACCCGCGCCTCTCCCTGAGCCACGTCAGGAACCGCATCGAATACGATCTCCTCACCCGGCTCGACGACCGCAAGACCTACAGCGGCGCCCTCCAGTACGGAGTGCCCCTGACCAGCCGCTTCCTGCCCAGGAGCATCGACGCCAACTACAGCCTCTCGCGCTCCGAGGTCTCCTTCGAGTCCCTCCAGGCCCGCAGGATCCCGGGGAACTTCAACACTCAAGAGATCTCCCAGACCCTGGGCCTGCGCCTCTCCTTCGTCCCCTGGGAGGGCTCCTCCCTCAATCCCAACTACTCCCTGACCAAGGTCCGGGAGACCCGCTCGGACCTCACAGGCCCCACGGAGAAGACCCTGAGCTACCCCAAGGCGATGGGCCAGAGCGCGGGGTTCGCCTCCAACTACCGCCTGGCCTCCTGGCTCAACCCCCAGGTCAACTACTCCATCGACACGATCGAGAACAACATCCTCAACGTCTCCACCTTCGTCGTGGCGGGCTCGACCTTCGTCTTCGACGTGGGGGAGATCAAGACAGTCAACCGCTCGGCCAACGGCTCGGTGAGCCTCCCCCTGGCGATCGGGGAGATCTTCCCCCGCTCCAAGCTCCTCCGCTCCCTGAACATCGCCTCCGGCTACCAGATCCAGGACGGGGACGTCTGGAACAACGTGGAGAAGGACTTAAACACCCAGCTCTCCCTCTGGATCCGCACCCCCCTGCGCCCCACAGGGCCCGCCGCCCTGCGCCAGACCCAGACCCTGCGCGACACCTTCAACTCCACCCAGCGCTGGTCCCCCCTGGAGGCCTATCAGATCACCGGACGCAAGGCGGCCTTCAGGACCATCTCCCTCTCCAACAACTACGTCCGCTCCCTCCAGCGCTCCGAGGTCACAGGCACCCGTTCCAAGACCATCTCGACCACCTTCCCGGACTCCGTCGCCTCGATCTCGCAGCTCGAGCAGCTCTGGCACGCCGAGAGGTGGATGTCGAACACCCAGATGAACTTCAAGTACGCGATCAGAAAGACCGAGAACGTGGGGCAGAGCCTCAACAGGGAGGAGTCCTTCGGGACGGACCTGCGCGCGATCGTGCGCCGCCGCTTCGACACGCTGGTGAGCTACAACTTCCGCAGGGCCAAGAACAAAAACCTCCTCGTGGACGCCAACACCCAGAAGACGGCCCACGAGGACGCCACCCTCCAGGTCACCTTCGACGTCCGGAAATTCCGCTTCACCCCGAAGACGGACTATTCCCGCGACCGAAGCGAGCTCGGCACCGGGGTGAGGACCCAGGATCTCACCGTCATCACCCCCAGCCTCCTGGTGCGCGCGGACCTCGCCCTCCCCAGGGGCCTGAGGCTCCCAGGCTCGGCCAAGACCCTGCTCTTCACCAACCGCATCATCTGGACCACCACCCTCTCTTTGGCCAACCGCTCCTCCCCCGTGACGATCGCGGACAACTCAAGGCTGCTCTCGCTCAACACCAGCGGCGACTACGAGATCGCCAAGAACCTGCGCATGACCCTAAACGGCGCCCTCTCCCGGCTCTGGCACAGATTCCTCAAGGAGGAGGACTTCGTCTCCTACCAGTTCGGGACCACGCTGACCTTCCAGTTCTAGGGCGTCTGCCGCGATCAGCCGTCTCTTGACAAATGTACACTTTTCTGTCATAATAAGGGCTGACGCGAGAATAAATCCCCAGATTTCGGGCGTCGAGGCGCCCGTCTGGCGAGGAGCGAGCATACCCGTCGGTATGTGAGCGACGAGCAACGCAGCCAGGCGG
>CAYLZQ010000387.1:0-2764 GCA_964388045.1 uncultured Elusimicrobia bacterium
TGAAGAACATCCAGGTCAAGGTGGGACCGGTCGCCTTCGACAACGGGGGCCCCCTCTCCTTCATCGCGGGTCCCTGCGCGCTCGAGTCCGAGCCTCTCCTGCGCTCGGTCGCCCGCAGGCTCAAGGAGGCCTTCGCCCGCCTGGGGCTCCCCTTCATCCTTAAGTGCTCCTTCGACAAGGCGAACCGAAGCGCCCTTTCTTCCTTTCGCGGCCCGGGCCTGGAGAAGGGGCTTGAGGTCCTGGGGCGGATCAGAGAGGAATTCGATATCCCCGTGCTGACCGACGTCCATGAAGCGCGGCAGGCGGAGCTTGCGGCGCGCTACGTGGACGTGCTCCAGGTGCCGGCCTTCCTCTGCCGCCAGACGGACCTGCTCCTCGCCTGCGGCCGCACGGGCCTGCCCGTCAACATCAAGAAGGGGCAGTTCCTCTCCCCCTGGGACATGAGAAACGCCGCCGAGAAGGTCGCCTCCACAGGCAACCGCCGCATCCTGCTGACCGAGCGCGGCACCAGCTTCGGCTACGGCAACCTCGTGGTGGACATGCGCTCCCTCGAGATCATGAGGGGCCTGGGCTATCCCGTGATCTACGACGCCACCCACTCGGTCCAGCTCCCAGGGGCCCTGGGCCGCGAAAGCGGAGGAGAGCGCCGCTTCGCCGTTCCCCTGGCCCGCGCCGCGGCCGCCGTCGGGATCGCCGGCCTCTTCCTGGAAACCCACCCCGACCCGGACCGGGCTCTCTCCGACGGCCCCAATTCCCTTCCCTTGAGGGGGATCCCTGAGCTGCTGCGCTCGCTCTGCGCCATAGACTCCCTGGTCAAAAACAAGGGCCGGGGGGCAGGCGGCCGATGAGGCGCCTTCATAAGGCGGAGCACCCCCTGCCCCTCTCCCCCTTGAGGGGGAGAGGATTTAGGAGCAGGGGGGATATCGTGGTCGATCATTGGCCGCCCTCTCCTCTCTCGGAGGCAGGCGGCCAATGAAATGTTTGAGCTGCGGGCAGGAAAACAAGGACGCGGCCAAGGCCTGCCGGAAATGCGGCCGGGACCTGGCCATCCCCCCGGCCTCGTTCCCGGACGCCTGGTGGCACTTGAAGACCCTGGGGATCATCTATGCCGTCCTGGTCGCGCTCTACCTGGGCGCAAGCTACGCCCTCAAATCCCTGCCCAAGCCCTACCACCTCAGGACCATCCCGATCGAGATGACCCCCTGGCTGCGCAAGGGAGTCCGGCACCTGCCCGAGGACGAGCTTAAGCCCCCGCCCGAGCCTCCTCAGCCCCTCCTGCAGGCGCCGGCCGGCGGGCCCCGGAAGTGAGACATGCCTTCACCCTGCTTGCCCTCCTTTTCTGCGCCTGCAGGCGGGGCCTTCCCCCCCAGGCTCAGGAGCCGCAGCAGACCCTGGAGGACCTCACCCTCAGCCAGTCCACCCTGGGAAGGCCCTCCTGGCGCCTGGAGGCCAGGAAGGCTGTCCTTGAGGAGAACAGCTCCCAGGCCGCCCTGGAGAACCCGCGCATGCGGTTCTACAAAAACGGCAAGCCGGTCAGCACCCTCAGCGCCCTCTCGGGCCTGGTCAGGATGGACACCCAGGACGTGCGGCTCTCCAGCTCGGTGGTGGTGACCTCCCTGGAGGACGGCTCCGTGCTCAAGACCGAGGAACTCCGTTACTCCTCCCGCGGGAGAAAGTTCCTGACCGAGCACCCCGTTCACCTGGCCCGCCCCGGGGGCGAGATGCGGGGCAGGGGCCTGGAGGCCAGCGAGGATCTCTCCGAGATCAGGGTCTTCGACCAGAGGACGGTGATCGAGGATGGGAGCAAGCTCAAGTGAAAACCCTCGCCGGGCTGCTGAGGGCTGGCGCAAAAATAACTTCCCATTTTTGGACGCCGATGCATCCCGCCTGGCTGCGTTGCTCGTCGCTCACATACCGACGGGTATGCTCGCTCCTCGCGCCTTGCCAGACGGGCGCCTCGACGCCCAAAATCTGGGGATTTATTCTTGCGTCAGCCCTGACTCTCGCGGCTCTCGACTTGACTTTTGCCGTCGCCTCCCTCGCCGCCCCCAAAAGCCCGGCGACCATAGTCAACAGCAAGGAGTGGAAGGTCCGCCGGGCCCCTGAGAAGGAGGAGGAGTACATCGGGGACGTCTCCTACCGCGCCGGCCCCACCTCCCTGCGCGCCGACTGGGCCCTCTACCGGCACGCCGGCGACTCCTGGCAGGCCCGAGGCCGAGTGAGGCTGGAGCAGAGGCTCTCCTCAGGCGAGCTCGTCTCGGCCCAGGGAGAGGAGGCCTCCTTCCTCCCAAAGACCCGGCGCGGCAGCCTCACCTCCCGGGAGGGGGTCGGCTTCCTGCGCAGGCCCCCGGAGGGCGAGCCGGACCAGGGCTGGGCCGGGAGGCTCGACTGGGAGGGGCAAGAGAGGATTTCCCTCACCGGGGGGGTGCGCCTCTGGGGCCCGCGTTACCAGGCCTGGGCCAAAAGGGCGGACTACCAGGAGTCCGGCCCAGCCCCCTCCCTGACCTTGAGCGGAGGCCGCCCCGTCCTGCGCAAACTTGCGGGGGAATGGCTCGGGGCCGTCAAGGCGGACCGGGTCACCGCCTTCGAAAATCCCCGCAGGATCTCGGCCGAGGGCAAGGCCCGGGGCTGGATCCAGTTCCCGGAGGCGGCGGCCCTTCCGGGGTTTCCGTGAGGCTTTCCGCCGAGGGCATCCGCAAGCGCTACGGCCCGCGGGAAGTGGTCAAGGGGGTTTCCCTGGCCGTCGAGTCGGGCGAGATCGTGG
>CAYLZQ010000388.1:0-2762 GCA_964388045.1 uncultured Elusimicrobia bacterium
CGCGAAGGGCCCCTCCGAGGGGGTCTGGGGCGTCCCCTTCATGCTGGGCGAGAGGCGCGTCCCGAAGGTGGGGCCGAACCAGATCAGGGAGGTGTCGCTGGAGCCCTCGATGCTTCCCCCCTATCTTCTCAAGACCTACCGGGCCGGGTTTGTGCCCGACCAGATTCGGCTCCAGGTGATGCTGGAGCCACGGGCCGGACATGGGGCCCCGATCCAGACCCTGGAGAGCGCTCTCCCGATCCTGCCATGATCGACATGGGCTTGGCGCGCAGGGACCCAGAGGGAATTCGGGCCGCCTTGAGAAGCCGCGGGGGGCGCACCCTGCCCGACTTCGAGGAGCTCCTGCGCCTGGACGCGGAGCACCGCAGGCTCCTAGCCGAGGTGGAGGGGCTGCGCTCCCGGCGCAACGCCTCTTCGGCCCTGGTCGGCAGAGCCAAAACCTCCAAGAACGAGGCGGAGGCGGAGCGTCTGATTTCTGAGGTGGCGCAGATCAAGTCCCTGATGGCGATTCAAGAGGAAGCCCTGGCTTCCCTCTCCGAAAGGACCAGGCTTGCGGCCTTGGGGGTGCCAAATCCCCCGCACAACTCGGTTCCGCCGGGAGCCAGCGACGCGGATAACCCGGTGGTCCGCGTCGGCCCGGCGGCCCGCGTCTTCGATTTCGAGCCTCTCGACCACCAGACCCTGGGAGAGAGGCTTGGCATCCTTGACTTTGCCGCCGCAGCCAGGCTTTCCGGCTCGCGTTTCGCCCTCTGGCGGGGAGCAGGGGCGAAGCTGATGAGGGCCCTGATCACGTTCCAGATCGAGAGGCACCTTCAGGCGGGCTATCAGGAGACATGGCTTCCCTTCCTGGTGCGCCCCGAGATCCTGCAGGGGACGGGGCAGCTCCCGAAGTTCGAGGCGGAGCTTTACCGGGTCGCGGCCCGCGGCGCCGAGAAGGGGCATGAGCTTTACCTGATCCCCACGGCCGAGGTTCCCCTGACCAACCTGGTACGCGAGGAGATCCTGGAGGCCTCGGCTCTTCCGACGAGGCTTGTCGCCTGCACTCCCTGCTTCCGCCAGGAGGCCGGCTCCTACGGCAAGGACGTGCGGGGGCTTATCCGTAACCACCAGTTCGACAAAGTGGAGCTGGTCTGGATCACCAGGCCCGAGGATTCCCTGGCCGCCCTTGAGCGGCTCACCCGCGACGCGGAGGAGGTTCTTAAGATCCTGGAGCTTCCCTACCGGGTCGTGGAGCTCTGCTCCGGGGAGCTGGGCTTTGCCTCCCGCAAGAGCTACGACCTGGAGGTCTGGATGCCCTCGGAGGGGCGTTTCCGTGAAATCTCCTCCTGCTCGGACTGCGGGGACTTCCAGGCCAGGCGCATGAACGCTCGCTTGCGCCGGGGTCCAGGGCAGGCTCTAGAGTTCGTCCACACCTTGAACGGGAGCGGGGTGGCCGTGGGCCGGCTTTTCGCCGCGATCCTGGAAAACTTTCAGCAGGCTGACGGGAGCGTGCTCCTCCCCGAGAGCCTGGCCCCTTTTTTCGGATCGCGCCGCATTCCCCCCCCGGCCTGAGCAGGGGATGACGACTTCCCTCAACCGCCTTGTGGCCCTCGTCGCTTTTCTGCGCTCCCCCAAGGGCTGCCCATGGGACCGCAGGCAGACCCACCGGTCGCTTATCAGATACCTCAGGGAAGAGGCTCGAGAGCTCTCTCATGCCCTGGAGAGAGGGGAGTGGCACGAGATCGAGGATGAGTTGGGAGACGTCCTGCTCCAGGTGCTCCTGCATGCCCAGATCGCGAGCGAGAAGGGGCAGTTCGACATTCAGGACGTGGCCCGCAGCCAGCACCTCAAGCTGAGGCGGCGCCACCCGCATGTCTTTGGGACCCGCAGGCTTAAGAGCGCCGCGCAGGTCAGGCGCCGCTGGAATAAGATCAAGCAGGATGAGAGGCGTCTGCGCGGGCGCGACGTCGCGCGGAGGACTTGATCAGGGCCAGCCCGCGGGGATCTCGAGCGCGGCCCTGAGTTCTTCCCGGATCTTGAGCAGGCACTCCTTGACTCCCGGCGGGGCGGGCCGGGGCGGGGCGGCGATCTCCAAGAGCCTCTCCCACCCGCGGCGCCTTTCGCCTTTAGCGGCATAGTCGTAGTAAAGGGTGATGGCCTTGGCCAGGGAATCCCCGGGGCGCAGGAGCCCCGCCTTCTCCATCCGGCGCAGGTCCTCCTCGCCGCGAGAGATCCTTTCGGCGAAGAAGCTCGGGAAGCGCGGGGCCGCGGAGACGAAGCGCCCGTTCTCCCAGGCCTGGATGTCGGTCCGAGTGGCGCCTGGGACCAGCGCGGCAAACTCGTGGCATTCCACCAGGAAGGGGCTTAAGGGGGCGTGGCGCGTGATCACCTCGTAGCGCCCGTCTCCATCCAGGTCTTCGAGCCGCGCCTCGGGGAAGGAGCCCAGCTTCCTGAAGCGGCGCTTCTCGAAGCGCAGGACGTGGAGGGTTCTGCGGCCCAGGGCCTGGTTATGCGAGTGGTAGAGGAGAAGGCGCGAGCCGTCTCCGAAGAGGGCCGGGAAGCCGTTGCTCCCCATAGCCTCGTGGAAGGCAAGGCCTTCCGAGGCCGTGGGATAGGTGTGGATGAGCAAGGGCCTCCCGCCCATGAGGAGGTAGGCGTTGAGCTCCTCCCTGTTTCCTCCCTCCTCGCGGAAGATGACGGCCGTGACCGGGACGCCCGCGATCCTTTCAGCGACCCGTTGGGCAGGCTTAAGGCCCCTGGCTGCCATTTCAGCCATGACTTGG
>CAYLZQ010000389.1:0-2760 GCA_964388045.1 uncultured Elusimicrobia bacterium
CCAGACGGGATGCATCGGCGTCCAAAAACATGTCAGTTATTTCTTAACGAGCCCTAAGCAGCTCCCTGATCCGGGCCAGGAGCTCGTGGCGGCTCAGGGGGTTTGGTCAGGTAGCTGGAGCCTCCCGCCTCCAGGTTTCTCAGGAAGTCTCCCTCGTTATGCGAGGCGGTCAGAAAGAGAATCGGCAGCGAGGCAAAGCGCGCCTGCGAGCGGACCTGGCGGCAGAGCTTGAAGCCATCCGGCCCCGGGAGGCGGATGTCCAGGATCAGGAGGTCCGGGTCGAGGCCCTCCAGCTCCTCAAGCAGGTTGCTTCCATCGGTGAGCGGGACGAGCTCGTATCTTGGCTCCAGCCAGTCGCGGACTATGGAGAAGAAATCGGGCTCGTCGTCCACCATGACGATTCTCTTTGTCGTGCTCGGGGATTTGATCATCGCTCTTCCCTCCCGGGCCCCCTCATGCGGAGCCCTGCGGCGCCGAGGCGGCGGCCTGCGAATAGGCCGGCAGGACGAAGTGGAAGCGGGTCATCGAGCCAGGAGCGCTTTCGACGCCGATCGACGAGCCGTGCAGGGCCAGGATCTCCTTGCAGATGGCCAGGCCCAGGCCCGTGCCCTTGTAGCCCGCGACCCCCAGCACCCGATTGACTTGGACGAACTTGTTGAACAGCTCCCCGATCCTCTCGGGGGGGACTCCGGGGCCGTCGTCAAGGACCTCGACGAGGGCCCCCGGGCCGGAATCCGTCCGCGTGGCCCGCAGGACGAGCCGGGTCCTGGCGAAGCGCAGGGCGTTGTCCAGGAGGTTGCCGAGGACCTGGCCGATCATGTCCGGGTCCGCGTAAACCTCGGGGAGATCCCCCGAGATCTCAAGCTCCATCGCTATGTTTCGGTCCCTGCTCGCGAGGCGCAAGCCCTCCGCCGCCTCCTCGATCAGGGGGGCGGGGTTCAGACGCCGCCTCTGGACCTTGGCCTGCCCTGATTCAAGGCGCGAGAGATCCAGGAGGTTGTTGATCATCTTGGCCAGGCGGTTCAAGTGCCTGCAGGCCATGGCGACCATCTCCTTCTGTTTCGGGGTCAGGGGGCCGGCCAGCTCCTCGGTCAGGCTGTCGATGGCCCCCTGTAGGATGGTCAGGGGGGTCCTCAGTTCGTGGGAGACCGTTCCGATGAACTCGTCTTTGAGTCTGTCGATTTTGCGGCGCTCCCTGACCTCGGCCTTGAGTTGCTCGAGCTTCTGGAGCTCCGTGATGTCCCTCAGGCAGGCCAGGCGCGCCGTGATCTCGTTCCAGAGTATCTCGGTCGTGCGCATCTCGAGGCTCCTCTCCTCCCCGGAGGGGGCCTGGACCCGGAGAAGGTGCGCCTCTCCCGGGGTCGCCGGGTAAGGGAAGGCCTGGCCCAGGGCCGTTTCGCTGCCCATGAGGGCCTCCGCCGCGGGGTTGGCGAACAGGATCGTTCCAGAGGCGTCCATGACGAGCATGGCGTCGCTGGTCCCCTTGATGATGTTCTCGGACTGCGCCAGGAGCTTGCGACGCTCCATCGCGTACCAGATCGCGCGCTTGAGCATGCGGGAATCGGATGTGGCCTTGACCATGTAGTCCTGGGCGCCCAGGCGCATCGCCTCGAAGGCCATGGCCTCGTCCCCCTGGTTGGTCGTGATCAGGACCGGGGCCTGCAGGCCCGTCGCCAGGACCTTGATAAAGGTCTCCAGGCCCCGGCTGTCGGGGAGCATGAGGTCCAGGAGGAGGGCGTCCCATGGGGCGGCCGCAAGCCTCTGGAGCCCGGTCTCGAGCCTGTCGGCCCAGTCCAGCTCGAATTCCATCCCCATCGCGTCGGGCTCCTCGAGGCAGAGCTTGACGATGTCGAAGTAGTCCTTGTCGTCCTCGATGATCATGAGCCTGATTTTTCGATCGATCATGGGGGCCTCCGGAGGGGCAGGGTGACCGTGAAGACAGACCCCTCTTGCAGCTTGCTCCGCGCGCTTATCCAGCCGCCGTGGCGCAAGAGGATCCGGCGGCAGATGGCCAGGCCGAGGCCGCTGCCTTGGTAGTGCCCCGGCGGGTTGAGACGCACGAAGGGCTGGAGAATGTGCTCCGCGTACTTCGGGTCGAAGCCGATACCGTTGTCCTTGACCGAGATCTCGGCAAAGCCGTCCTTGAGATGACCGGTGATCCCCACCCGCGGGGACTCGTCCTTCCGATGGAACTTGATGGCGTTTGAGATGAGGTTCTGCATGAGCTGGCGCATCTGGACGGGATGGGCCTGGAGGGTCGGGAGGCTTCCCACCTCCACCCGGGCTCCGGACTCCTTGATCCTGGCCTCGAGGTCCTTGAGGGCCTCGTCCACCACCGAGTTCATGTCCACGGCCTCGAAGGGCTGGGTGTCGCGCATGACCCTGGAGAGCTTCAGGAGGTCCTCGATGAGGCCGGACATGCGGCGGGCCGCCGACAGGATCCGATCCAGGAAGTCCCTCCCCTCTTGGCCCAGGGGAAGCCGCCTTCCGAGCAGCTCCCCGAAGGCTATGATCTTGCGCAGGGGGTCCTGGAGGTCGTGGGAGGCCGCCGTGGCGAACATCTCCAGCTCCAGGTTGGAGCGCGAGAGCTCCTCGGACTTTTCCCTCATGGCACGCTCGGCTTTTTTGCGCTCGGTGATGTCGTAGATGGTGGAGCGGGTCATGATGAAGTTGCCTTCCTCGTCCTTGATGGCGGTCGCGTTGACGAGCACGGGGAAGGTCGTCTTGTCCTTTCGGACCAGCTCGGTCTCAAGGTCGCGG
>CAYLZQ010000390.1:0-2751 GCA_964388045.1 uncultured Elusimicrobia bacterium
GAGCTCGCGGGCCTTCAAGTGCTCCTTGATCTCCTGGGTGCCGCGCGCGTCGAAACCAAGGACCACCTCGTCCAGGGGACCCAGGGCGGCCTCCGCCCTGCCTCCCTTGCGGAAGTAGGCCAGGGTCTGGGCCAGGGACTTGTCCACCCTGCGTATCCCCTCCTCGATCTCCGAGCGGGGGTTCGGGGAGCGGTGGAAGAAGACCCGCTGGGTATGGACCGCGACCGCCCTTCCCCTGTCCTGGAGGCGGCCGTCCACCCAGGTCAGGGTCATCTCCAGGTGGGTGTTCTCCTCCTCGATCCTGCGGCTCCTGGCCACGGCCTCTATGGTCTTGAGCTTGGCCCAGACCTCCGCGTAGGTGTCGTCCATGACGTTCAAGCTCTCGCTCAAGTCCAGGCGGCCCTGATATTTTTCAACGATCCTTCTGACCTCCGCGTAGTAGGCCGCGGCCCGGCCGAAGACTCCGACCCCCTCGTCGTTGACCACGAAGCCCCCGGAGGGAGGGCCGTCTCCCGAGTCCTTCTTGAGGCTCCCGTAGTAGATACGGTCCAGGAGCCCCTTGGGGACTCTGCCCGAGGGGTCCTCCAGGGCCTCCTCAAGCTCCTCCAGCCTGGAGATCAGGTCCTCGCGCAGGAGGGCAGGCTTCCCGGGAAGCCCTGAGGGGGCCTGGAGATGGTCGAGCGGATTTAAAGCGCCAGGAGTGGGGGTCCTGATCTCGGCAGGTCCAGGCACAACGGGTCCTGAGGGGAGAGGAGCAAGCCCGTCCAGCTTGAGGGGGACCCTGGGAGCCCCGCTGGGAAGGCTGCGGGGCGCTCCGCGGAACCTGCCGGGAGACCCAAGGGCAGGGGCAGCCAGGGCCAGGACTCCCAAGAGGCTCAGAAGCCCTTGAGACTGCAGGAGGCCTTTCATGGTCATTACTCTACGACGAGACGCTCTCCATCCTGGCTGACTTTCACCTTCAACCGAGAGCGCGGCTTTTCCTTGAGCAGCTCCCGGGACAAGGGCGACAGGAGGTGTTTCTCAACGGCCCGCCTCATGGGCCGGGCTCCCAGCTCGGGGCTATGTCCCTTTTCCAGAAGGAATTCGCGGGCTTCAGGGCTCAATTCCATCCTGATCCCTTTCGGTCCTAGTTCCTTGGCCACCATTCCCAGCATTCCATCCAGGATCTGATCCAATACGGACAGGCTCAAGGGATTGAACAAAACCACCTCCTCGATGCGGTTCAAAAGCTCAGGCCTGAATATCTTCTTGAAGGCCTCCAGGATCCCTTCCCGACGCCCCTCCGGGGAAACGGTATTCGCGCTTGCAAACCCCAAGGGGGAGCTGAAGAATTCGCCGCTCAGATGGTTGGAGGTCATGAGCACGATGGTATTCTTGAAGTCGATAGTGCGTCCCTGGCCGTCCGTGATCCTGCCGTCCTCCAGGACCTGAAGCAGCAGGTTCAAGACGTCGGGATGGGCCTTGTCGATTTCATCCAAAAGCACCACGCTGTAAGGCCTTCGGCGCACCCTCTCGGCCCATGAGCCGGCGTCATCATAGCCGACATACCCGGGAGGGGCTCCTATGAGCCTGCTTTGCTGGAAGCTGTGCTGGTACTCGGACATGTCCTCCCGGATGAGGGCTGCTTCGGTGCCGAACAGGAACTCAGCCAGGGCCTTGGCCAGCTCCGTCTTCCCCACCCCCGTGGGGCCCATGAAGATGAAATTGGCCAAAGGCCCCTGGGAGATCCTGAGCCCCGCATAGGCCCGCCGCACGGCATCCGCCACCGCCCTGACGGCCCCTTCCTGGCCCTTGACTCGTTTCCTCAAGTGATCCTCAAGCCGGATCAGCCTTTCCTTCTGGTTATGGCTCAGGCTTTCCGCGGGGATGCCGGTCATGGAGGATACCACGGCGCGGACGTCTTCCTCGGAGACGACCGCCCTCCTCGCCATGCCGGCCCGGCTGCCGGCCATGTCCATCAAATCAATGGCGCTGTCCGGCTGGAATCGGTAAGGCAGATAGCGGACCGCCAATAGGACCATGGCCTCCAGGGCTTTCTCCTCATACCTCACCTGGTGGTGCTCCTCGTAGCGCCGCCTGAGGGTCTTGAGGATGGCCAGGGTCCCTTCCGGCGTGGGCGGCTCCACCAGGATGGCCCCCATGCGCCTTTCCAGGGCGCGGTCCTTCTCTATGTGCCTGCGATATTCCTCCAGGGTGGTGGCTCCGATCAGTTGGATATCCCCGCGGGCCATGGCGGGCTTGAGCATGTTGGCCGCATCCAAGCTCCCCTCTCCCTTCCCGGCGCCCATGATGAGATGAAACTCGTCGATGAAGACGATCGTGTTCCTGTCTTGCTTGAGCTCCTCCAGGATTTTCGCAAGCCTTTCCTCGAAAGACCCGCGCAGCTTGGTCCCGGCTACCAGCAGCCCGACGTCAAGCCGGACCACCCTTTTGAAAGCGAGCTTCCCCGGCACCTCGCCCGAGGCGATTTTTTGAGCCAGCCCCTCCACGATCGCGGTCTTTCCCACCCCGGCCTCCCCGATCAAGATGGCATTGCGCTTCGTCCTCCGAAGCAGGACTTGGATGAGCTGCTCCACCTCGCGGCTTCGGCCCTCCACGGGATCCAATTTGCCCTCGTTGGCTGACGCGGTCAAATCCAGCCCGAATTGATCCAGGGTCTGGGTCTTGACCTTCGGGGCCTCCCGAGGGGCGGGGGGTCTTGTTCCGGTCTCCGGCTCCGGCGCGGGGGCAAGGCGTTGGAGGCGCCGGACC
>CAYLZQ010000391.1:0-2750 GCA_964388045.1 uncultured Elusimicrobia bacterium
CCTCTCGCCCAGCCAGGCCGTGGTCCAGCAGATTCCAAAACCCACGCCGGCGCCCAGGAGACTCCCCCCAAGGGCCCAAATCCAAGAGCCCGCGAGATGGGGATTGATCGGGGAGATGAGAAGCCCCGAGGCCAGCAGCCCCAGGGAGAGCTCATCCGGGATGAGGAAGGTGTCCCAGTCTATCAGAGTGATCGCGATCAGGGCTGCGACCGCCAAGACGGCCGCAACAGCCCACAGGGGCTGGCTCCTCCAGCGGAGCCAGACGGCGAGGGTGAGGGCGGCCGTGGCCAATTCCACGGCGGGGTAACGCAGGGAGATCCTTCCCCGGCAGGAACGGCAGCGCCCCTTAAGCCAAAGCCAGCTCAGGATCGGGATGTTGTCGTAGAAAGCGACGGGCTTTCGGCAGAGGGGACAGCGGGAACCAGGAGAGAGGAGGGATTCCTCCCTTGGGAGCCGGTAAACCACGACGTTGAGGAAGCTCCCAAGACAAGAGCCCATCCAGAAAGCGAGCAATCCTTCCATGGAAGAAGAGCCGAATGAAGGGGGCTCCCCGTCGCCGGGAAGCCCCCTTGTCCCGTCAGGCGCTCCCGCGCCTTAGCCCATGACGCCCAACGCATCTCCTGACGGGCGTCAGGACAAGGCGCTGCCGCGCCTTAGTACGTCGTCCAGACGCTGCCCTTGGTGTCGGTGTGCGTGCAGTTGACCCACACCGTGCCCAGGTTGGCGTCCCCGACCGTGTTGTTGTAGCTCCATCCGCCTCCGTCGTTCGACGACGTCGCGTTGTTGATCGTCGAGCTGTCCGAGTGGTAGTTCGGCGCCTTGGCGACAGGGACCGACGACAGGTACTTGCCCGCGATGGTCAGGGAGGCCAGATCCGACGGATACTGGCCCTCCATGTCGCCGTAGTAGATGCTCAGCGCCGAGCGGATCGAGCCGAGGTTCCCCTTCGAGGCCCCCTCGCTCGACTTCCGGATGAGGCTTGCGAACTTCGGGATGGCGATGGCCGCCAGGATACCTATGATTGCAACCACGATCATCAGCTCGATGAGCGTGAAGCCCGATGCCCACAGGCCCTTTGTGCCTTTTGCTTCTCTCATGCTATACCCCCTTGCGTGCCGTTATGATGAATCAAGGGTAAATAATCCTATCCGGCACTGCCCAGCATAGGCATGAGAGACTGATAAGGAAGAGTATAGTCCATAGCCTTGTTCCTGTCAAGTGGAGCCGGTCCGTGACAATCGTCACATTCCATTCCGACGGGTGGGCAAGGGGGGACTTGAACCCCCAAGGCCTTGCGGCCACACGGTCCTGAGCCGTGCGCGTCTGCCAATTCCGCCACCTGCCCTTCTTCGCAGGGACCGGCTGTCGCCTGCCCGCCCGTCGGAACGGCTCTTGTGCTATAATGGCGCTGCGGGGAGACGCCTCCCCTGGCGCGCCAGGCTCCCATTCTAGCAAATTGGCGGGATGAAACAAGGGAAAGAGAAGGATGGTCTCCCGGAAAAAATCGTCGTGGCCACGCACCGGAAGGCCAGGCATCTCTATGAGATCCTGGAGGCCTACGAGGCTGGACTGAGCCTGACCGGCCCTGAGGTCAAATCCCTGCGTTCCGGGCGGGCCTCGCTTGACGGCTGCTTCGGCCGCGCCGAGGCCGGGGAGCTCTTCCTTCTCAACTTCTACATCCCCCCTTATCGACACAGCTCCGAGGCCTCCGATCCCAGGCGCACCAGGAAAATCCTGATGCACAGGCTGGAGATCGAGCGGCTCTCCCGCAGGATCGAGGCCCAGGGGCTCACCCTTGTCCCGCTCGAGGTCTACTTCCGGCGGGGCTGGGCCAAGGTCTGCCTGGCCCTGGCTCGCGGCAAGCGCGGGCCGGACCGCCGGGAAGACATCAAGAAAAGGGTGCTGGCCCGCGAGGCTCGGAAGAGCTTCAAGGGCCGCTATCGCGGATAACATCTTTTATCCGTTCTTTTACCAAATTTCAAGAATTTTTTTCCTTGATTTCAGGAGGTTCCTGCCCTATACTTCAGGGAGGGTCCACAAGGACATGAGAAAACACGGCCACTTGGGAGAGATTGTCCCTCCGGAAGCGGAAATCCCAGATCTTAAGAGGAAGGAAAAGGAGCGCAAAAAAGCAGGGGCTGCCTGGTGGGGGCATGGACTGCCCAGGCCGCCCTTCCAGGGCGCGACCGGCGCCAGCGGAGCCGGGGCTGCGGCCAGCGCCGCTGGGCAAGCCGGCTCCATGGCTCCCTCCCTGGCCGGCGGACTCCTCACTCGCCTCACCTCCACCCTGGCAGGCAAGCTCATGTTGGCCCTGGGCGGGGCTCTGGCGCTGACAGGGGGACTCTTGAGCTTCCGGGCCCTCTGGGGCCCGTCCTCCCAGGGCCCGGCAGGACTGCCCTTGGGCCCGCTCTCCTCCTCCATCAAGATCCCAAAGGGAGAGCCCCTTCACTGGGTGGGGCCGACCAAGGGAGATCTGAAGTTGGAGACGCCATCGGAAAGGAGCGGACCCGCCTCCCAAGACAAGCCGCCAGAGGCGCCACGCGGGGAAGAAACCGCCAGGCAGGAACCGGACCCCGGCGGGGCCTCGCGCGAGACCTCCGCGGATCGCCTCCCGCACAACCTCAGCGGGGCCAAGCTCACGGCCCAGTTGGGCTCCCAGTTCGGCGGCAAGAACATCTTCGAGCGCCCCGAGGCTCCCAAGTATGGACAGATGGGCCGCGGGCCGACGACCCCCCTCTCCAGCCTCCGCC
>CAYLZQ010000392.1:0-2750 GCA_964388045.1 uncultured Elusimicrobia bacterium
GTATCGAGGAAGAGGTCGCCAGGCTCGCCAGGCTCGCCTTCGTCAGCTTCCACTGCGGGGAGTACGTGACCTCGGCCGAGCGCTCCTTTTACCTGACCTTCGACGTGGTGGACGCAGGGGACTCCAAGCTCCGGATGCCCTTCCGGGCCCCTCCCTCCGCAGGGACCAGGGATCCCGAGGGTCTGCTTGGGGCCTGGAGGCAATACCAGGAGAGGGGCTCCGCCCTCATGAGGGAGGGCTTGATCACCACCAGCGAGCATCCCTCCTGCCCGGGCTTCTACTGCCTCTGGGGCTCACAGGAGGCGGAGCTCTCAGCCTTCGAGAAGCGCTTCTCTCAAGGGGCCTCCCTCAACAAGGGGCCTCTCCTCCAGATTTTCGAGAGAGAGAGGGATCCCAAGAAGAGGGCAGCGGCGGTCTACCTCCTGGCCTATCTTCCCGAGGGCAAGGAGGTCTCCGGGATCATGCTGAGGGCCCTGGAGGACCCCTCGGAGGAGGTGCGCGGGGCAGGCCTCCAGGTCCTGGCGGACATGGCCCTCCTGCAGCCTCCAGTCTTCATAGAGGCGCGCAGGATCATCCCACTTCTCGACGGCCCCACGGTTTCGGACAGAGCCAAGGCCCTTGGGGTCCTGGTGGGCCTGGCCGGCCAGGAGGCCTATAGGCCCTACCTCCTGGCTCATGCCGCTCCCGCTCTTCTGGGCCTTCTCAAGCTCCAGCAGCCCAGCAACCACGATCTGGCCTATACCCTGCTTACCTTGCTCTCCAAGGAGAGCTACGACCGCAGGGACTACGCCTCCTGGGAGGCCTGGATATCAGGCCAGAAGTCCGCTGGGACCAGCGGCCCTGGGCCCTGATGGACGTCCGGGGCATCCCCCAGCCGGTCGAGGGGGCCAGGCCCTTCTTCTCGCTCACCCCTGGCCTGGCTGCCAGGACCGTGGCAAGCCTGGTCCTCACCACGGCCGGGATGTACTACCTCTCCCAGGGCAAAAAGACAGCCTGCCTCGAGAAGATGGTCCTGGGAGCCCTGCTCGCCCTGGCCGGGATCTACGTCTTTTTTTAATCTCCCGGGTTGAGAATGGCCCGCCTCTTCTCGATCTCCTGCTGCATCTCCTTCTCCAGGTCCTCCATCTCCGCGATCTCTCGCGCGATGAGGTCCTGGATGCGGTAGGGCTTGGCCGGAGTCACGATGCTCTTGGGCGGCTCCGCCTTGGGCGTCTGGGGCTCAAGGCGCTGGGCGGGCGCGGGGCTCCGCGGCGGGGCGGGCTCCTGGGCCTGGGGCGCCGCCGGCTCAGAGGCGGGAGGGGCAGGGGCCTGGGAGGTTGCCTCCGCGTAATCCACGCTGACCCCGGCGCTCGCAAGCCACCTCTTCGCCACGCTCGACTTGACCGAGAAGTTGACGCTCGTGATGGCGAGGCCGTCCGCCGCCTTGCGGGCCATGGAGGTGTTCACTCCGATCAAGGCCCCTTGGCGGTTGATGAGCGGTCCTCCCGAGTTTCCACGGTTGATCGAGGCGTCGGTCTGGAACACGTCCTTGCCCTTCACCCCCCCCAGGTTCGCGATCACTGTGCTCACCACCCCCTGGGTCAGGGTCCAGAGGCCGCCCTGCTCCGGGTGGCCGATCGCCACCACGGACTCACCTGCCTCCACGGCCTCGGCGTCCCCGAGGGGGAGGATCTTGACGTCCTCCGGCCTCTCCTCAAGCTCGACCAAGGCCAGGTCCAGGGCGCGGTCAAAGCGCAGGACTCGCCCGGTCCTGGGGCTTGCCAGGTCGAGCTTGGGATCCCCGGTGATCCGGGCCGGCTTGAAGTAGACCCTGATCGTCTCGTAGGGCCTGGCCGTGGAGTCGCGCACGACCACGTGGGCGTTGGTCAGGATCCTTGCGCCTGGGTCGATCACGCTCCCGGTTCCCAGCTCCCCGCTTCCGTCCTTGTCCACGCACACCAGGAGCACCACGGCCGGCCCTGCCTGCTGGTAGATCTGGCGGGGAGAAAGCTCGGCGCTGGAGGCTCCGCCTCCAGCCGCGGGCGCCCGGGAGGGGCGCTGGGGGGCCTTGGCCGCCCTGGGAGAGAGGGCCTGGGCCATCCGCTCGTAGAGGAGGCCGGCCCGCTCATGGAGCTCGGCTTTGCCTTCGGGAGTCGCCTGGGGATCGCCCAGCCCTTGGGAGACCTGCGCCAGGGGCTCCTGGAGCCTTGAGAGCTCAGCCTCGGCGGAAAGGGAGCGGCCGCCTCTCACCGCCGCGACCGCGGTGCAGCTCCCGCAGGACCGGCACAGGAGCCACTGGCAGCAGACCCTGCAGGAGGCTTCCTGGACTTCCCCAGCCTCTGCGGCCGCGGGGATCCCGGTAGCCTGGATTGAATCCTTGAGGCGCTCCAGGGCCGCCTCGAGCTGGGGCTTTTTCTCCTGCGGCAGGGCCTCCAGGGACTCCTGGAACTCATGGGCGGCAAGGCTGAGATAGACCCTTCTCAAGGCCTCCTCGCGGCTCGCCGGGCCTTGGGGCTGGGAAGCCGAGGCTTCTGTCCTCTCCTCGAGGAAGACCTCCTGCCCGGAGCGTATGCCTTGAGCGAGCTCCCTGAGCCCTCCGGCTGCCGTGAGGGATGCCAGGCGCTTGTAGAGCCTTGCTCTCTCCTGGCGGAGCCGGGCTCTTTCGTCTGGCTCAAGCTCCTGGGCCTTGAGCCTGCGGCCCGCCTCCTCCAGGGACTTTCGCGCGAGGGCCCTCTCCTGGTCCTCGGCCGTGGGGACCTTGCGTCCCCCGC
>CAYLZQ010000393.1:0-2749 GCA_964388045.1 uncultured Elusimicrobia bacterium
TCCAAAAGCGCCTCCAGGAGGTCCATCCCGTCCTGGGCCTCGGGGGCCTTTGGGAAGCGCTTGAGGAGCTCCTGAATCTCCTTTGTGGCCATGGAGTCGTCCTTGTTGTTGAAGGCGGACTGGGCGATGCGCAGGGCGGCCAAGGGGAGCTGGGGGCTCTCAGGGTAGGAGGCCAGGATCTGCCGGTAGGCGGCGATCGCCTCCGGGTGCTTCTGGGCCCTAAAGAGGGTGTCCGCGATCTGGGTGGAGGCCTGGGGCGTCTCCTTGGCCTTGGGGTAGCCCGAGACCAACCTCCGCCAGGTCTCGATCGCCTGGGTGTAGTAGCGCAGGTGGTAGAGGCTCATGCCCGCGCGGTAGAGGGCCTCCGGGGCCTGGGGGACCTGGGGGTTCTCGCGGGCGAACTTCTCGTAGAGCTGATAGGCCTCGTCGTAGCTCTTCTGGTTGAAGAGGCTGTCCGCGATCCCGAGCTCGTTCAAACCCGCGAAGCTGAAGGTGGAGCCCGCGGCCGCGAGCATCTCCCTGAGCTTCTGCCTCTCCTCCAGGGCCTTCTCGTCCTCCCCCTTGAGGGCGTAGGCCCAGGCCAGGCCGTCCTGGGCGTAGAAGGCCGCCACCTCGTCCGGGTAGACCTTCAGGATCATCTCGTAGATGATCTTGGCCTCCTCGGCTTGGTGCAGGGCCAGGTAGGCCTCGGCCGCGTAGAGGTAGCTCAAGGACCTCCATTTCGACTTGGAGGGGGGCAGGTGCCTGAAGATGTACTGGTAGGAGGTCAAAATCGAGTTGTAGTTCTTCTGGTTGAACTGGTCCTGGAGGATCGCGAAGAGGGCCTGCTCCGCGATCTCGGAGGCAGGGGCGAGGTCTATGATCCTCTGGAAGGCCGAGACCGCCTCGTTGTGGCGGTTCAATTTGATCAGGGCGTTGCCCAGGATCAGGTAGACGTTGCGGACCAGGGGGTTGGTCGGGTAGAGGGAGATGAAGTTCTCGCAGGTCCTGACGGCCTGGGCGTAGTCCCCCACCTGCAGGCCGGCCCAGGCCTGCTTGTAAAGGGCCAGGGGCGATATCTTGATCGTCTCCGGGTACTGGGTGATCACCCTGGTGTAGGCGAAGAGGGCCTCCCGGTTCTCGCCGGCGACCAGGTGGGACTCCGCGATGAAGTACTGGGCCAGGGGCGCGAAGAAATCCTTGGGGTAGCGGTCCACCACGGCCTGGAAGTTGGCCCTGGCCTCCACGAAGTCCTTTTTCTGGAAGTAGCAGGAGCCGATCCTGAACATGGCCGAGACCCTCAGGGGGCTCTCCGGGTAGAGGGAGATGAAGCGCTGGTACTTGGCGATCGCCCCCTCGTAGTCCTCGGCCAGGAAAAAGGAGTCTCCGATGAAGAACTGGGCCTCCTCCCTGAGGTCGCTCTCCGGGTAGTCCCGGATCAGGTTCTCGAAGGCGGCGGCCGCGAGGTAGGCCCTCTTGGAGAGAAGATAAGTCTTGCCCAGGTAGTACTGGGCCTCCGCGGTCTTGACCTGCTTCAAGGCCTTCTCCGCGCTCGCGTAGTCCCCTTTGTGGAGGGCCACGATCCCCTGGGCGTAGAGGAGGGCCGGCTCCCTGAGGTAGGAGGGGAAGGTCTCCCCGAGCAGGAAGAGGTTCGCCTCGGCCTCGCTGAACTGCTCGAGGGCGAGGTTGGCGAAGACTATGCCCATCAGGGCCTCCCCCACGATGAAGGACTTGGGGTGCCTCCTCTCCAGCTCCCGGAATTCCTCGATCGCCCTGCCCCAGTCCTTCTCGTTGTAGGCCGCCTCCCCCAGGCGGTACTGGGCCGAGGGGGCCAGGCCAGACCTCTTGTCCGTGGCCACCTTCCTGAAGGCGCCCTGCGCCTCCTCCAGGGCCTTCAAGGCCGCCGGGTTCCTGGGGACGAGCATCCTGGCGCTGGCCGTCTTCTTGGCCGAGGACTCCTCCCTGAGGATGCCCAGGGCGTGGCGCATGGAGGCCTCCCCGATCATGAACTGGGCGTCGGCCGCGCGGGGGCTGTCCGGAAACTCGCCCAGGAAATTCTCGAAGGCCTGCACGACAGCCGTCTTGTCGCGCCCGGTGTCCGTGAACATCTGGCAGGCGGAGCCGAAGGCCTCCTCCTCCTCCTGGGTGCGGCCCGGGGGGATGCCCCATTTCGCGGCCATGGCGCCCCCAGGCGCCATGGCCGCATGAAGTGCCAGCAACAAGAATAGCCTCAGCCTCACGTTTGCTCCCAGGCCGTTGGCACGGTTTTCTTGCCAGCGATCTCCTGAGTCAATTTATGAAAGAACTCCTCTTCCTTCACCCCGTGGAACTGCCTCCCGTCGCTGAGCCGCACGGAAAGCGTGCCGCTTGACACGTCCTTGGGCCCCAGGATCACCATATAGGGCACCTTCTCGAGCTGGGCGTCGCGCACCTTGTGCCCGATCTTGTCCGGCCGCAGGTCCAGGGCCGCGCGCAGGCCAGCGCCAGCCAGACGGCTCTCGAGGGCCTGGGCCTCCAGGGCCTGGGCGTCCGTGAGGGTCAGGATCTTCACCTGCACGGGAGAAAGCCAAAGCGGGAAATGCCCGGCGTAGTGCTCGATCAGTATCCCGAAAAAGCGCTCGATGGAGCCGTAAAGAGCGCGGTGGACCATAAGCGGCCTCCTGCGGCTTCCGTCCGCGGCGACGAACTCCAGCTTGAACTTCTCCGGGAGGTTGAAGTCGAACTGGATCGTGGAGAGCTGCCAGGAGCGGCCGATCGCGTCGATCAACTT
>CAYLZQ010000394.1:0-2748 GCA_964388045.1 uncultured Elusimicrobia bacterium
AGCGCAGGTTCGCCGAGGAGCCTGGCTTGAGGGGGTTTTGGGCGGCCCTGGCCATGGCCTCCTCGAGGGCCTGGGCCGCGGACTTGCCAGGCTCCTTGACGATCTCTGAAATCCCTAGGCGGATCTCCACGCTCTCCCGCGCAAGCCCGGCCTTGCTGGCGAGCTCGCTTCTGGCCTCGGACTTGAGGGCCTCCGCGAGGCTTTCCGCCTTGGAGAGACCCTCGCGAGTCAGGAGGAAGAAATTGCCTCCCCTCCCGCGTATGAACTCGAAGTCCACTCTCCGTCCGTCGGCATGGAACTCCCTCCCCATGAATTCCCCGAGGGCCCTCAGGACCGCGTCGCCGGCCCCGTGGCCGTAGGAGTCGTTGAGCGACTTGAGGTCCAGGTTGAAATGGATCACCTCGCTGTGGCCTTTGAGAAGGGGCTGGGCATTTTCCCGAAGATAGCGCAGGTTGCGGGCTTTGGTCTCGAAATCTGTGAAAAACCTGCGCTCGAATTTCTCCCTGAGCTCAGGGCCCAGGGGCTTGAGGAGCTCGGAGAGGGATCCGGGCAAGCCCCCTCTCTCCGCCGCTGCCTCCTTGAGGCCTTCCTGAACCCTTGAAGCCAACGCCGGCTCGGCGTCCTGGCCTTGCGGCCTCATCATCTCCCGAACCTCCTCGAGGGTCGGGAACCTCCCGCCCCGAGGCTCCCCAGGCCCATGAATCCTGACATCCGAAATCTCCCGCAGCAGCTCCAGGTTTCCGGCGCTCATCGAACCAGGCTCGAGCCTGTTGACCTCGAGATTCATGGATTTGAGCTGCTCGAAACTCCATTCCTGCAAGGCCTCCATGTTCGAGTCAGCCACGAGGAATTTCCAGGCCTTCCCTCTCTTGAGAGCCCCGAAAACCGCGATGGCATGCTTGCCGAGCGGAACGCTGATGCTGCCCAACACGGCTCCCTCTTGGGTCAGAAGATCGAGCAGCCTGGCTTCGCTTCCAATGGGAGCGTAGCGTAGCTCATAGCCCAGGGCCTTGAAAGTCCTGATCTTATCCTCGAAATAGGCCCCTGCCTTAATAGGGCTTTCCTGCTCGAGCTCAGGCAGCTCCTTGGCTCTCGATTCCTTGATCCTTTGGGCGAACTCGACGAATTTCTCGTAGGTCAGGAACCGAGTCACCGTTCTGAGAGCGGGAAGATTGTAGGCGGCCCGCAGAAAACAGTCTCCCCCCCAACCCTGCAATGGGATGCTTTCCGAGGTGACGAAACCGCGCACGTTCTCGGGCTGCTCGCGGAACATCTCCAAGAGCTCCTTGACCAGCTCCAGGTTGGTTTTAGCCCACGGAAGCTTGGAGGCAATGTGTTTGCCCGTGTAGCGCGCGCCTGGGATGAATCCCCTTTCCGGAATTTCGGCCGATGAAGGACGGCCTCCGGCGACCGGCTCAAAGGACGGCTCATAGCTTGGATTTCTCGCCAGGTACTCGGCCACCTCGAAATCCCTGGCGCTGGGAGGGATCTCATGACCGCGCCTTCTGGCTTCCTGGATCAATTCGTGGCGCAGCATCTCGTTGGCTGTGGGAGGCTTGAGATCAGGGGGAGCCCTGGCCTTCCCGGACTCTGCCGGCGCCGAATACTTGCCCTCCTTGATCTCGGAAACCACGTAACGGGGATCCTCGCCGGCATTGGCGATCCGCCTGAGGGCTTCGCCCAGCCGCTCGGCGGCGACGCCGCTGTCCCTGGCAGCGTTGATGACCAGCTCCACGGCCTCGGGCGCGAGCCCCAAGGCCTCCCCGTAGCGGCGCACGGCTTCATAACCCATCCTCTCCGGCGCGAATTCAATGGGCCTTTCCAGCTTTGGCGCTTCCCTCCTCCCCAGGACCTCGCGGCTCATGCCGGCCTTGTCAAGCTCCCTGAAAATCTCAGATTCGCCCTTGCCCTTGTTCCCCTCAAGGATCGCTATCGTCTCCTCGGGAGACAATCCTGACTTCTCCGCCCTCTCGACGAATTCTCTCGCCTTCTCATGGACCATCCCCTTGGGAGCCCCCCAAATCCTACCCGCCTCCTCATAGACCTCCCGCCTCCCCCGCTCCCAAGCCTCGACGAACTCGAAACGGGCCGAAACCTCGGGCGGCAGCCTCCCCGAGCGGGCCGCGGCCTCGGCTTCCTTGGGAGCATAGCCCTCGCGAATGAGGAAGTCCTGGACGCTCTGCTCTTGCGGGGTCAGCGGCCTTTCCACGGGCGCTGCCATGGCCTTCTGGAAGTTCATGACGGCCTCTGGGGTCGGTGCCGAGCGGACCATGGCCTCGGCCTCCTTGGGGTCCATGCCCCCGCGGACAAGGGCGTCATGGGCCAGCTCCTGCTCCCGGGTCAGGGGCCTTTCGAACGGCGCGCTCATGGCCTTTTCAAAGCGCTGGAGAGGCTCTTTCGCGGCCCTTATGGCAGCCGCCATTTCTCTCCCGGCGGCCAAGCTGGCCTCCCAGGCCATTTCCCGGGCCTCCGCCCCCTTCACCAAACGTTCCCCGGCCATGTGCAGGGCCATCGGCCCCAGGGAAGCCAGATATTCGTAGCCGGCCATCCCCTCTTCCTTCAGGAGCTTGGCCAAAAGCAGTTGGCTCCCCATGAGGGCGCTGTTCTTGAGCATCTCGGTCCCCACCATCTTAAGTCCCTCCGGGCTAAACCACCTGAACTTTCCCTCGGGACTCAGGAGCTTCGCCTGCTCGGGACTGAGGCCAGCCGCCCCCTTCTTGGCGTAGGCCTTCTCCATGGCCTCTCCCG
>CAYLZQ010000395.1:0-2737 GCA_964388045.1 uncultured Elusimicrobia bacterium
GTCTTCTCGATCTCGCCGCGGCCGCGGATGGCGATCCCGAAGTCGAAGAGATAGTAGGTGGAGCCTCCCCTCTTGCCCGCCTTGACCAGGACATTCCCGTTTCCCCAGTCCAGGTCCCCATGGGCGATCTCATGGGCATGGAGGATATTCACGAAAGCCTTGAAAGCCTTCCATCCTCTGCCGTCGGTCCTGGCGCGGCTTCCGGCAAGGTCTTCGATCGGATAGAGCCCCTCCCCGGGCCTCCGCCGTAGGGGCCTGGGCAGGCGCTCGCCCCTGAGCGCGGCGCTCAGCAGCCGGTCCAGGGCCGGCCTCACGCGCCGGTCCACTCCCGGGATCCTCTCCATCACGATCAGGGTCTTTCCAGCGTCGAGCCTGATGAGCCCAAGGACCGCGGGTATCTTCACATGCCTGCGGATCTCCGGACTAGCGCCCTGCAGAAGCCTCCAGGCCTCGTGCTGGAGGGAGACCTCCGACTCCCCCTGGGCGAACTTCACCGCGAGCTTGCGGCCCTGGAAGGTCTTCCGGGGAAAGAAGGTTCCGCTCCCCTCCTCCCTGATCCGGCCGGCCTCCGCCGGATCGAAGAGGTCCTCGAGCCTGAAAATTGGAAAGTCAGGGGCCTGGGCCGAATCGGCCTGGAGGAGGGCCGAGGCGGGGCCTGAGCCGTCGAAGGATTCCCTTGAAAGGGAGCCGAGCTCTCCGAGCGAACCGCTCCCGCCCTTGCCCTCGAGGCCCTCCTGAAGAGACTGGGTTTCCCGGGCGAAGGCCTTGAGGCCCTCCTGAAATTCCCGCGAGCCCACGGCCGGCGCGACGACTGGAGCCTCCGCCGCCTTGACTCCCGGGACCGCCCGGGGCTGCTCGCGGGGCGCAAGGGCCGCCTTCGGGTCCAAAGCCGGCTTGGCGCCAAGCAGGGAAGCCCTGGCAGCTTCCCCTGAAACCCCTGCCACCCTGGAGAGCTCTGGAAGGGTCGGGAGGTCCAAGGAGGCTGCTTTGACAAGCTTGGCCCGCAGACCAGCGCCGCGGGCAGGATCCACCGGTTGCGGGCCAAGCCTAACCCTCGTGGGTCTTGCGGCATAAGCTGGATGGCAGGCGAGCCAAAGGGCTAATGCTCCCCCGAGCCAGCCCCAGGGCTTCAGCGAGGTTCGCGCAGGCATGGCAGGAAGAGTGTAGCTGAAAAGCCGGAAACAAGAGAGTGTCCCTGGACCCATAGGCCCCTGGGTCCTGAGACCCAGGACTCCTGGTCAGCGAAGGGGCCTTCCCCTCCTCTTGGCCCTCCAGCCCGACCCTCCTATCATCAAAGCAGCCGCTTCCAGCGCGATGGCAAGCAGCCCCAGCAGGGCCCTGCTGGGATGATGTAGAATTGCCATTGACAGCTTTAAGGCGAATTCTGGGGAGAGTCAAAACGCTGCCCTCAGGCGCCTCTCTCCCAAGGACCGGCGCCCTTTGACTGACAGGCAGGCTCTCCCAGCCCGCATCCGAGAAAGGCGGCGAACTCCTTGCCGGCTATCGTGCCCTAATAGGGACACGAATGAAGGATCGCAGGTCGTTCTCGACAAAGCGCAGCATGTTGTCCGGATCGTTTATGTCTTTATTTAAAACCCAGGAAGTATCGTTTGCCGCGTGATTGCGAAACATGGCGATCCTCTGGCTCAAATCCTGATCCGCGGACCAGCGTCCCCAATACCATTTCTTGACCCACTCCAAGCCCAGTTTGGGTTTGAATGCGTCCCTCTCCTTCTGACCAGTATTGGGCTCGCTCAAGCGCAACCATAACTCGAAGGCTATCTCTCCCATGTCATGCTGGAGATCCCCGAGCAGCTTCTTTTTGTCCTTCGACACCTGGGCCACGGACTGGGTGTTAACGCGGGCTAGGTCAGCTTGCGGGATGTCCTTGGTCGCCTGAGACAATTGCGCCAGGGCCTTGGTCTCCTCCGCGCGCCTCGAATTAAGAAGCTGCAGGTACTCTTTCCTGTTGCCGCTCTTGAGCGCAGCCTCTATCTTCTTCATCGAATAGGGGGAAGCCTCCTCATCCATTTTGGCCATGGCCGCGTCGTAGGCCTCCCGCGCGGTCTTGAGCTTCTCCTGGTCTGAGGCAAAATACCTCCTCCTGGCTCCTTCGCCCAGATCCTCATGCGTCACCCTCTCCTTTTCCGGGGCCAAGGCGGTCCTGGCCGGAATCCGGGGATCCGAGCTGGGAACGCTGCCCCCGATCCGGTAGGCCTCCTCCTGGGCCTGCCTGAGGGCGAAGGAGGCATCCCTCGCGGCCTTGAGTTTTATCTCGCGCTCCTGTTGCTTCATGGTCATCTCTTTGCGATTTTCCCATTCTTTTTTAGCTTCCTCCTCGAAGGTTTCATGGATCCGTCTGGCTCGAATCCAATTTTCCATCAAGGTCGTCCCATAGAATGCCCCGAGGTCGGAGGTCTTCCGCAGCTCCTCGTTGTCATCCCGAACAATGAAATGCTGGGCCATTCCTAGGCAATGGCCGAGCAAATCCATGGTCTCGGCCAGGCCGGCCTTATCGCCGTAAACGCTCTCGCCCGCCTTTTCCCATGCCCTCCCCAATTCCTCCTCCCAGCCCTCCTGCCTCCCATCAGGCAGAGTTTCGGGCACCCTCTTGTGGGAGTAGCGATGACCCTCTGGAAAAGCCGCGGGGCAGGTTTTTCGCTCAGGCGTCTTGTCAGGAGAAAATTCAGGACTCCTGACCCGTGGCTGAAATCGATGGAACAAATCCGGGCTCGTA
>CAYLZQ010000396.1:0-2733 GCA_964388045.1 uncultured Elusimicrobia bacterium
TGTAGCGGGCCCTGTTTCCTTAACCCGATCTGCATATAGTCCTTGCCGAGGACTTCCTCAGGGATTCTCCGAACCCTTGACCGGCTTTCCGTTGAGGGTCCCATCCTCGATGGCCAGGGACTCCGGGTCACCGGTGGCAGAGAGGGGAAGGAGATTCCCCTCCAGGCCTGCCAGGCGCCGGTCCTCCTGGGCTGATCGTAACAACGCGCTGGGCTTCATCTATCCGCAGCCTCCTGGGTAAGGGATGAAGAGCGGGGATGCCCTGCTCTATGCCTTGCTCCGGCAGGGATGGCGTCTTTGCTAGCAAATCTTGAGTGAAATAGTCGGGATTCCTGGGTAAGGTTTGCGCCGGGGCCGTCATAAATTTTTACGGAAATTGCCATTGACATTATGGGTGTCTCACGGTATACTGGAATTGATAGCAAGAGCGTGGAGGGCTGATGAGGATGCCGAGAAAGCTGCTTTTTCTGGGAGTCATGTTGTTGGCCTGCCATGCAGGAGCGGCGGAACCCAAGAAATCGGATTGCCCTAAGCCAGAGGGGATCGCTGATCGGGTTGGGGATGTCATAATGAACTGCTCGGGCGGCGCGAGCAACCCTCAGAAGGCCGAGGGCGTGATCCCGCCAACTTATTCGATGCCCTCTGAAAAAAAGGCAGCTCCTGTTCAAACGCGGTCTGGAGCGACAGGCTCCAGCGGAAAGTTCAACTATTTCAGAAAGAAACTTAATGTTCCGTCGCATGACAATTTCCCACCAGGCCAGCGCCCTGCCCAACACCCAGCCGAAAGGAGCCCCAATTCTCCCCAGGGCCAGGGGGAGCAACCCGGCTCCTCTACCCCTGAGGAGAAGCCTCCGTATCAGTTGCCCATAAAGCACGGATTCTGAAGTTCCCCTAGGGTCCTTGACTTCTTCCAACTGTCGTTAACGCCAGTTAGTGGATAACTTCGGCCGTGGACCTCGAAGGGCGAGTTCTTCCGTGGGGCGAGCCAAGGACTTGCTCAAGGATTCGCTGAGCCCTTGAGCGGCTTTCCGTTCAGGGTCCCGTTCTCGATGGCCAGGGACTCCGGGTCGCCGAAGGCCGAGAGGGGCAGGAGATTTCCTTCCAGGCCTGCCAGGCGCCAGCCCTCGCCTGGGTCAAGCACCAGGGTCGCCATGGCCTGGGGCTCGCGCTTGCAGATCTCGTCCTTGCCCAGGTTCAGGGCCTTGAAGAATCTTGGCATACCTGCTATAGTTTGTTTATATAAAGATTAAGGTACTTGGAGGCCCATTATTATCTTTATAATGAACCTTTGGTTTATTTTAGAGCTGAAATATATATCCCAGGTCCCTTAATCTACTCTATCTTAAACCAATGAGAGAAGACTCGAGCAGCCGGAAAAAGCTCAGCGAACTCCTGGCCAAGTGGCCGAAGGGAGTGGTCGCCACGCCCCCCTGGCTGGCGCAGCAAGGAGTTTCGCTCGACCTTGTCAAGAAGTACCACCGCTCGGGCTGGGTCCGGCGCATAGAGCGCGGCGCCTACGGGCGTCTGGAAGACGCGGTGGAGTGGGCTGGCGGCCTCCATGCGGTCCAGTACCAGCTCAAGCTGCCGGTACACCTCGGAGCTAAGAGATCGCTCGAAGCGCAAGGGTACGGCCACTATGTGCGCCGGCGGGAAGGCGGCCGGTTGCGCCTCTATGGACCGCAGAGGACGCGGCTGCCTACTTGGTTTGTCCGCCACGATTGGGGCGTCAAACTTGTGTTTACGGCGGCCGATCTCCTCCCCGGCAAGATGGAGCTAGGGCTGACTGAGCGGCCTTTCGGGGACTTTTCCCTCCGCCTTTCCGCCCCTGAACGCGCGATGCTCGAAGCGCTCGATGACGTACCAGGGCTCCAGTCCTTCGAGGAGGCGCGCCTGCTCATGGGTGGCTTGACGACTCTTCGACCTGAGCTGGTGCAAGAGCTACTCGAAGCCTGCCGCTCGGTCAAGGCCAAACGGCTATTCCTCTTCCTTGCCGAGGAGGCTGATCACGCCTGGGTCAAGGAACTCGCCGTCTCGAAAGTCTACCTGGGGAAGGGTAAGCGTTCGATAGTCAAAGGCGGCCGACTCGACCCCAAGTATCAGATCACCGTAGAGCCCACTCCAGAAGCCCTCTCCGTCCACGAAGGCCCATGAGACAGGCATTTCTCGATCAGGCGCGGCTCATGCTGCGCGTCCTGCCGCACGTAGCCGCTGAGGAGAGTTTTGCGCTCAAAGGCGGCACGGCGATCAATTTCTTTGTTTGGGACATGCCGCGACTATCCTTAGACATCGACCTCGCCTATCTGCCGATAGAGCCGCGCGAACCGTCGCTGCGGAACATCAGCGAGGCGCTCCTAAGGATCAAGAAGTCGATCACAAAGGCCAATCCCGAATTCAACGTTCACGAGAGCAAGACCGGCGGCCTCGTGCTCAAGCTCGTGGTGCGGATGCCCACCGCTGAAGTGAAGATCGAGCCCAACACGGTGATCAGGGGCTCCATCAATAGGGTGGTGACGCGCGATCTCTCCCAGAAGGCGCGCGCCGCCTTCGAGGCCGCCGCTAAGGTCAGGACTCTTGCGGACCCCGAGCTCTTCGGCGGCAAGATCTGCGCCGCCCTCGACCGGCAGCACCCTCGCGATCTCTTCGACGTGAAGGGCTTGCTGGCGAACGAAGGCGTCACTCCGGAGATACGGAGGGCGTTTCTCGTCTATTTGGTGAGCCATGACAGGCCGATGC
>CAYLZQ010000397.1:0-2725 GCA_964388045.1 uncultured Elusimicrobia bacterium
CGCGCCTCCAGGACCACCGCTCCCATCCCGACCAGGCAGAGGTCCCCGATCCGGGCCCCGTGCACGATCGCCCTGTGGCCCACGGTCACTCCCCGGCCCACCACAGCGGCAAGCCCCTCACGACAGTGGAGGACGGCCCCGTCCTGGATGTTGGAGCCATCCCCCACGCGGATCTCGTCCACGTCCCCGCGCAGGACGGCCATGGGCCAGACCGAGGCCCTTGGCCCGATCCGGACCCGGCCGATCACCTCGGCCGAGTCGTGGACGAAGGCCGTCGGGTGGATGACGGGTTTTTGGCCGAGCAAGGCGCGGATCATGGGACGCGGCTATTATGATAAACTTGGACGATCCCCCGCAAACAATGAATCCGAGCTCGAATTTCCTCGTTCTGGGAAGCGGCATCGCGGGGCTGCTTTCCGCCCACAAGCTCTCTGGCCTGGGAAGCGTCATCGTCGTCACCAAGAAGGAGGCGGCGGAGTCCAACACCAATTACGCCCAGGGCGGGATCGCGGCCGTCATGGGCCCGGGCGACAGCTTCCAAAGCCACCTGCAAGACACCCTCAGAACGGGAGCCGGCCTCTCTGACGAGGGGATCGCGCGGCTGACCGTCAGGGAGGGCCCGGAGCGCATCCGCGAGCTCCAGGAGTTGGGGGTGCGCTTCTCAGGAGGGAGTCCGGGGGCGGACCTGGGCCTGGAGGCGGGGCATTCCCAGAGGCGCATCCTCCACGCGGGCGACATGACCGGCCGGGAAATCGAGAGGGCCCTCCTGGCCGCTTGCCGCGGAAATCCCCGGATCAGGATCCTCGAGCAGCATATCGCCGTCAATCTCATCCTCGACGCCCAGGGCCGCTGCCGCGGGGCCTACGTCATGGACCGGGGCACCGGAGAGATAAACTCCTTCAGCGCGCAGGCCACGGTGCTGGCCACGGGAGGGGCGGGCAAGGTCTACATCTACACCTCCAACCCCGACGTCGCGACCGGGGACGGCATGGCCATGGCCTTCCGGGCCGGGGCCACCCTGGCCAACATGGAATTCGTCCAGTTCCACCCCACCTGCCTCTACCATCCCAAGGCCAAGTCCTTCCTCCTCTCCGAGGCCCTGCGCGGGGAGGGCGGAAGGCTCATCACCAAGGAGGGCCGGCGCTTCATGAAGGCCGAGCACCCAGCAGCCGAGCTCGCCCCCCGCGACATCGTGGCCAGGGCGATCGACGCGGAGCTTAAGATCTCCGGAGACGAGTGCGTCTTCCTGGACATGACCCACAAGCCCCGATCCTTCCTGCGCAGGCGCTTCCCCAACATCTACGAGAGAGTCAAGGGCTTCGGCATCGACATGGCCGTGGAGCCCATTCCAGTCGTGCCCGCTGCCCACTTCTTCTGCGGGGGGGTGAGGACCAACGAATGGGGAGAGACAGGCCTGCCCCGCCTCCTCGCCGTGGGCGAGACGGCCCATACCGGCCTCCACGGAGCCAACCGCCTGGCCTCCAACTCCCTGCTGGAGGGCTGCGTCTTCGCGCACAGGGTCTTTCTGCGGCTTTCCAGGCGGCAAGACCTCAAGCTCCCCCCCTTCTCCCCCCGCCCCTGGAACCCGGGCAAGGCCGTCCCTTCCGACGAGGCGGTCGTCATCGAGCAGAACTGGGACGAGATCCGCCGGCTCATGTGGAACTACGTCGGGATCGTCCGCACCGACAAGCGCCTGGAGAGGGCCTTGAGGAGGATGAAGCTTTTGAACGCGGAGATAGACCGCTACTACTGGGACTTCCTGCTCACCCCGGACTTGATCGAGCTCAGGAACATCGCCGAGGTCGCGACCGCGGTCATAGTCTCAGCGATGAAGCGAAAGGAAAGCCGGGGGCTGCACTACAACCTGGACCACCCCGGGCCCAGGGCCGCCGAGCCCCGCGACACCCTGCTGCGCAAGGAGGAGGCCCTCAAGGCCCTAGGGCTCGTGGGGAACGGCATTCATGGGCATTGACGGGTCAGGGAGCCGGCGCTATACTATCGTCAACAAGCATGCAGCGTGACAGCGTCAGCACCATCGTTTGCGCCTTGAACGCTTGTGGCGCCCGCTACCTCATCGCTGGGGGACTCGCGGTCGTGGCTCACGGCTATGTCCGCCTTACCGCCGATCTGGACCTTATCCTGGATCTGGAGGATGAGGAGGCGACGCGGCGCGCACTGGAGGCGCTGGCAGGCCTGGAGTACATGCCCAGAGCGCCCGTTCCCATCGCGCAGTTCGCGCTGGCGCAGAAGAGGGCCGAGTGGATCACGGAGAAAGGAATCAAGGTGTTCTCGCTCTCAAGCTCCCTTCATCCAGCGACAGAAATTGACCTCTTTGTAGAACCGCCTATTGCTTTTAACGAGGCTTATGCCCGGGCCATGAGGGCGGAAGTCGCTCCCGGGGCAGAGGCCTCTTTCCTGGGCTATGAGGACCTCTTGTTTCTCAAGAAGAAGGCGGGACGGTCCCAGGATCTGCTCGACATCGAGAAGCTCCAGTCACTCCGCCGGGAGCGCGGGCATGATTGAGCGCAAGCCCGAAGGAACCTGCTGGGAGCAGGGATGGGAGGGACACGAATACCGGCAATTGCGCCGCCTCTCCCGCCTAAGCCTGCCCGAGAAGCTTGCCTGGCTGGAGGAGGCCCAGCGCCTCGCCCACCACCTGGCGCGCAGATCCCAGCAGGCCGGCTCGGCCCATTAACGACGGCTGAGGCAGTTGTAATGGACAAGA
>CAYLZQ010000398.1:0-2719 GCA_964388045.1 uncultured Elusimicrobia bacterium
ACCTCGCCGACCAGGATCACGTCCGGGTCCTGGCGCAGGAAGGAGCGCAGGGCCGAGGCGAAGCTGAGGCCGATGTTGGAGCGGACCTGGACCTGGTTGATCCCCTCGAGCTTGATCTCGACGGGGTCCTCGATCGTCATGAAGTTGCGCTCCGAGGTCTTGATGGTGTTCAAGACCGCGTAGAGGGTGGTGGTCTTGCCGGAGCCGGTGGGCCCGGTCAAAAAGACCAGGCCGTGGGGGAGCTTGGCGGCCTTGAGGAAGTCCTCCTTCTGGCGCGCCTCGAAGCCCAGCCTGTCCATGTCGAGCTCGGTGGCCCCCTTGTCGAGGATGCGCATGACGACCTTCTCGCCGTAGACGGTCGGGCAGACCGAGATGCGCACGTCTATGGCGCGGTTCTGGACCTTGATCGAGAAGGTCCCGTCCTGGGGAAGCCTCCTCTCGGCTATGTCGAGCTTGGAGAGGATCTTGAGGCGGCTGACCACGGACATGAAGACCTTCTTGGGCGGGGGCATCCGCTCGTAGAGGACCCCGTCGATCCTGAATCGCAGCATGATCCTCTCGTCGTAGCTCTCCAGGTGGATGTCCGAGGCCCTCTCCGCGATGGCCTGTTTCAAGATCGCGTTGACCAGGGTGACCACCTGGGCGTCCCTGGCCGAGGAGACGATCTGGTCGAGGTCGAGGCGGGTCTCGGAGGTCTCCACCTCCGGGGCGTCCCCCACCTCCACCGCGGCCCCCGGCTGGTCTATGGTCCTCTCGATCAAGCTGGTTCCCCCGCCCGCGTAGAAATCGTCGATCGCCCTGATGATCTGGGTCTTGGTCGCCACGAAGGGCTGGACCTCCAGGCCCGTCAGGAGCCTGAGGTTGTCGAGGGTGAGCAGGTTGTCGGGGTCGGCCATGGCCACCGCCAGGATCTTCTCGTCGAGGAAGAGGGGCAGGGCCAGGTGCTCGCGGGCGTAGTTCTCCGATATCAGCTTCTCCAGGCCCTGGCCCTTCTCCACCTTCAGGATCTTGTTCTCCCGGGAGGCGTAGGGGACCCCGAGCTGCTTGGAGAGGGCGATCGCGATCGCCTCCTCGTTGGCGAAGCCGAGCTTCAAGACCGCCTCGCTGAAGTGGCACTTGGACTGCAGGGCGGTCTTCATCGCCCGGTTGCGCTGGTCCTCGGTGATGACGTTCGAGGAGACCAGGATGTCCGCGAGTTGGGGTTTGGCGCTCATGGTGATGGGCAAGCCTTCGGCGAGCCCCTCCCCGCCGCCCCGGATTTCCGATGGGGCGAGCGAGGCAGCCCCCGGCAGGTGCCAGGGTTGTAGAACTCGGTCCAGGACCGAGTCGGTCCGCTTCTCAGCCGCTGCGGCAGAGCCTGGTCGGGCATAGTGACCTTAATAGTATAGCGGGAGATAAGCGAAAATCAAGGGGATGAAACGAAAATTACAAAAATTAACGGCAAAAGACAATGAAAACGGCAACAAACCGCGACTGAAGGCCTTCGGCCTTCAGTCGCTCACTATCGTCGGCGTGATGAAGATCACCAGATCCGAGTTGCGCCGGGTCGTGGAGACGCTGGTAAAAAGCCAGCCGATCAAGGGGATGTAGCCGAAGAAGGGCAGCTTCCTGACCACCTTGCTCTCGGTGGAGGAGAGCAGCCCCCCCAGGACCAGGGTCTGGGCGTTCTTGATCCGGACCAGGGTCGAGGCCCCGCGGCTGATGGGATCGAAGAACTTCTGGGCCGAGCTCGAGATCACCGACTCCTGGACGTCGGTGAAGGAGGGCTGGATGAGCATCGTGATGTAGCCCTCCTTGTTGACCTGGGGCGTCACGCGCAGGACCAGCCCGGTCTGGACCCTCTCCGCGGTCTGGGCCTGGGTCCCCAGGGACCCGCCCACGGTCGAGAGCTGCTGCTGGATGGAGACCGCCTGGTTGGTGGCGATCTGGATGACCGCGGGCTTGTTGTTCAGGGTCAGAATCTTGGGCTTGCCCAGGAAGCGCGCCTCGGACCGGGAGACCAGGGCCCTCAGGGTGATCCTGAGCTGGGTGAGGTCCAGGATGCTGGTCTTGAGCGAGCTCTGAAAGAGGATGGGAGCCGTGGCCCCGGCCGCGACGGCCCCGCCCGCGGTGCCGATGTTTGAGACCACGTTGGTCACCGGATCCAGGAACCTGGTCCTGGCCAGGTCCCGAGGAAGCTGCATGGGAAACGAGGTGTCCCTCTGGCCGCCGGTGAAGCTGGCCAGCTCCCCGCGCGCCCCCCCCCACTCCAGGCCCAGGTCCTTGCTGCGGGTCGAGTCTATCTCCACGATCTGGGCCTCGATCATGACCTGGGGCGCCTTGCGGTCGAGCTCCGTGATGATTTGCTCGACCTGCGGAAAGACCTCCGGGATGTCGGTCACGATCATGGAGTTGGTCCTTGGATCGAGCTGCACCTGCCCCTCCTTGGTCAGCACGCTCCGGAGCACGTTGAGGATGGCGATCGTCCCCTCGGCGCGCAGGGAGTCCGCCCCGCCCGGCCCCCCCGGCCTCGACATAGCGCCGCCGGAGCCCTCCAGGCTCATCGACAGGCCGCCCGGCAGCGTGGGCGGGGCCTGGGAGCTGGTCTGGTTCACGACCGGAACCACCGGGATGAAGCTCAGGGTGTATATCCGCGTGATGCGGTTGGGCGCGGTCTAGGAGCGCGGGCTGACCACGAAGGTGTTGCTGCGACCGATCTGCTGGTAGGTCAGTCCCTTGA
>CAYLZQ010000399.1:0-2708 GCA_964388045.1 uncultured Elusimicrobia bacterium
CGGCAGCCGAGGAGGGGGTGCGCTGCCTGGTCCTGGCCTCCTCATACCCCCGCTACTTCTCGACAGGCCTGGACCTTGCGGAGATGGCCTCCCTTCCCGCTGAGCGTCGCGCCCAGCCCTTCCTCTCCCTGCTTGAGACCTACCGGGCCCTGCGGGACCTGCCCAAGCCGAGCCTGGCCGCGATCGGGGGAAGCGCCCTCCTGGGGGGCTGGATCCTGGCCATGGCCTGCGACTTCCGCCTGCTCGCCCGGGAGAGCGGCAGGATCTCCCTCTCCGAGATCCGCCTGGGCCTCTCCCCCACCTCAGCCCTGATAGCGCGCCTCCGGGAGATCTCCAGCTCCCCGAGCCTCGTCAAAGAGATGGTCCTGCGCGGCAGGACCCTGAGGGCCGAGGAGGCCCTCTCCGGAGGCTTCGTGGACAGGCTGGTTTCGGCCGAGTCCCTCCATGAGGAGGCCCTGCGCGAGGCGCGGCAACTGGCCAGGCAGCCCCTGGGAGCCTACGCCGCGATCAAGCGCTCCCTCCTGGGAGCCGGCGAGGAGGCCCTCTGGAGGCGGAGCCGGGAGGAGTTCGAGGCCTTTTTCGGAAAGCCTGAGCCCGAGGAGGGGATCGCAGCCATGCGCGAGAAACGCAGGCCGCGCTGGGAGGCCTGATGTTCGTCCGGGATCTCCTCAAGGAGAGGGTCGCGGTCGTGACCGGGGGCGGGACCGGGATAGGCCTGGCGATCGCGGAGAGCCTCTCGGCCCACGGGGCCCACGTGGTGCTGGCGGCCAGGCAGCTTGAGCGCCTGGAGGCTGCCGCGGCCGGACTCCCTGGGCCGGGGCGGGCCCTGGCCGTGCGCGCGGACGTCTCGGAGCCCGAAGAGGTCCGGTCCCTCTTCGAGAGGGTGGACTCCGAGTTCGGCCGGGTGGACGTCCTGGTCAACAACGCCGCGGCCAACTTCATTCGCCCAAGCGAGACCCTGACCCCCGTCCGCTGGCGCAAGGTGGTGGACATCGTCTTGAACGGCACCTTCTACTGCACCCTGGAGGCGGGCCGACGCATGATCCGCCAGAAGGCAGGGCGGGTGATCAGCCTGGTAGCCTCCTACGCCTGGACCGGTGGGCCCGGGCTTCTCCCCTCGGCCAGCGCCAAGGCAGGGGTCGTGGCCATGACCCGGACCCTGGGCGTCGAGTGGGCGGCCCACGGGGTCTGCGTGAACGCTGTCTGCCCGGGCCTGGTGGACACCCCGCAGTCCCGGGAGCGCCTCTGGCCCCAGGATTGGATGCGCGCGGCGCTCCTGGAGGGAGTCCCGGCTGGACGCTTCGGGACGGAGGAAGAGGTCGCGAGCCTCGTGCTCTACTTGGCCTCCCCGATGGCGGGCTACATGACCGGGGAGGTCGTGGTCATGGACGGGGGACAGAGCCTGGGCCGGGGAGCCCTGGCCTTGATCCGCAGGGCCGGCGTCATCCGCCGCAGGCCCCAGGCCTTATCCCAGGGAGGTCCATGAACAGATCCCTGGCTTCCCGGCGCTTCAAGCACACCCTGCTGACCGGGCTCTTCGTGATCGCCCCCTTCAGCCTCACCTTCATGCTCCTGGCCTGGTTCGTCTCCACGGTGGACAGGGCCCTGGCTCCCGTGATAGGCCTCATCGGCCGGCCGGTCCCGGGCCTGGGCCTGGCGGTGGCCCTGGTCATCGTCCTGCTGGTCGGGGCTCTGGCCAACAACATAGGGGGCCAGCACCTCCTGGAATACTTCGAGGAGATGCTGCTGAGGATACCGGGATTCAACTGGCTCTACGGGACCATCAAGCAGGTGGCCGATGTCTTTTCTCCCTCGGGGAAGAAGGCCTTCCGGAGCGTGGTCCTGGTGGAATACCCCAGGCCCGGGGTCTACTCGGTCGGGTTCGTGACGCGGGAGGTCTGCCTGGAGCGCGAGGGCTCAAGCGCCCGCCTGGCCTGCGTCTATGTCCCCACCAACCACATGTACATCGGGGACACCATACTGGTTCCCACGGCCCAGGTCGTGCCTATCCCCCTGAGCCTCCAGGAGGGGGTCCAGTGCGCGATCTCGGCCGGGGCCTCCCTGCCGGAGATCCTTAAGCCTCGCGGGGCGGCCCCGGAGGACCTACGGCCCTCACCCAAAGTGGAATCGGCCCAAAAAGAAGGGCCCTCTCCTTAAGAGAGGGCCCTCTTGGGGCGCGTCCGGCAGGACTCAGGCCGACACCGACTCCTTGTGCGAATTGTGCTTGGTGGCGGCCTCCTGGTAGGCCTGCTTTCCGGCGCGGATCGCAGCCACGAGCTGCTCCTTCTTGGCCGGAATCTCCTCCTTGATCTTGGTGAGAAGCTCGCCTCCCGCCTCCCGGCGCTTCTTGAGCCAATCGGCGAGCTGCTCGCGGGTCTCCTTGCCCGACTTGGGCGCGAAAAGCAGGCCAAGCCCCGCGCCTACGGCCGCCCCCGCCAAGAAGAATGCCAGATTCCTTTTTCCATTTTCGCTGCTCATGCTCCCTCCCTGGTACACACTCGGCGTTCCCTAGCCTCCCCGGCTGAGGCTAAGCTTCTTGATGCACGGCTCGATTCTCATGCTTCTCTAATATAACGGCTCCCTTTTCCCCAAAAACCCCCGCGCTGGGTTGCTGGGATCTCCTTCTTTATAACACCCTGGGCGGGGGCTGTCAAGTGATTTGCGCGGACCTTGACAGAGGCGAGCTTTCCGACTATCCTCTTAGGGCC
>CAYLZQ010000400.1:0-2706 GCA_964388045.1 uncultured Elusimicrobia bacterium
CTCCGGGAGCTTCTTCCTCCCAAGGTGGGGGTTGATCTCGTGCTCTTCGACGGCGAGGAGATGGGCTATCCCGGGGCCGGGGGCTACTGCGCGGGCTCGCGGCGCCTGGCCTCTGAGATCGGCTCCTGGAAAGCTCGCCCCAGGTTCGGCGTCATCCTCGACATGGTCTGCGACCCGCGCGGGGTCTACCGGATCGAGGACTACTCCCGGAGAGCCCACCCAGGCCTGGTCAAGGCCCTCTGGGGCCTGGGCTCGGCGCGCGCGCCCTCGGCCTTCCCGGAGGGGCCCGGCCTGGCGATCTTGGATGACCAGGTTCCGTTGAGCGAGGGGGGAGTCCCCTCGGTGCTCGTGATCGGCTACAACTACCCCGAGTGGCATACCTCCGCGGACACCCTGGAACGCTGCTCCCGGGAGCGCCTCGCCCTCATCCAGGGCCTCCTCGAGGACTTCATCCGCGAGAGGCTTGCCGGGTTCTTGGAGGGATGTTCGTGAGGAGCCGCGGCCCCGCCTTTCCTCGCGAGGCCCTCGCGGGCCTGGCAGTGCTGGCGGCCAACCTCGTGATCATGGCCGTGGAGATGCTGGCCACGCGCCTGCTCTTTCCCCGCTTCGGCAACACTGTCTTCACCTGGTCCGCCATCATCACGATCATCATCGCCGGGCTCTTCTTGGGCTACATGGCGGGCGGGATCGCGGCTGAGCGCTCCAGGGACCGCTGGCGTCTTGTGGGGGGCGAGCTGGCGGCCTCTGGCCTCCTGGTCCTGGCCATCCCCTGGCTTTCCGACCTCCTTCTCGGCGTGGGGCGGCCCTCGGTTTTCCCCCCCCTCTTGGGCTGCTTCCTGGTCTTCGGCCTGCCAGCCGCCTGCCTGGCCGCTGTCCCTCCGGCCGCTGTCGGGATCCTGGTCGAGGAGGGGCGGGGCCCCTCCCTTTCCGCCGGGCTCGTCTCGGCCCTTTCCGCGCTCGGGAGCATCGCCGGGACCCTGGGAGCCACCTTCGTCCTGATTCCGGCCTTCGGGGTGCGCAGCCTCTTCGTGGCCTGCGGGGCTTGCCTGGGAGTCCTGAGCCTGGCTGTTCTTTGGGCAGGACAAGGCCGCGGCAGGGCCCTGGGGGTCCTGACCCTCTATGCCCTGGCCCTCCCATGGGCCGCCCGGGCCAGCGCCAGGCCGGCGCCCACGACCCTGGTCGAGCCCATCTTCAGCAGGGACTCGGCCTATCAGCTCGTGCGGGTCTTCGAGCACGGCTCCGGGGAGGGCCTGACGAGGCTCCTCATGCTTGACAGCACCCAGGAGGGGGCGATGAAAATCAAGACCAAGGAACCCGTCTTCGCCTATACGAGGGCCTATAGGCTTTTTATCAACGCCTTTGGCAAGGCCAAAGGCGTTAGAATTCTCCACATCGGGGGAGGGGCCTACGCGATGCCGGTACGCACCGCCGAGGCCATGCCCAGGGCCACGGTCGAGGTGGCCGAGCTTGATCCCGTGGTCCGGGAGGCGGCCGAGAGGTACTTCCGGGCCTCCGAGCCTCCCAACCTGAGGACCATCCTCCAGGACGGCCGCCAGGCCCTGCGCGGCAGGGAGAACGCTTACGACGGGATATTCATCGACGCCTACCAGGGAGTCTACGCCATCCCCTTCCACCTGGCCACGCGGGAGTTCTTCAGGGAAGTGAGCCGCAGCCTCCGCCCGGACGGGATCGCGGCCTTGAACCTCATCGGGGAGGCGACCGAGAGGGAGGGGCTCCTGTGCTCGGTGACCAGGACCCTGGAGTCGGTCTTTCCCCGAGTCGAGCTTTACCCGGTGCACGGCTTCTCCAAGGGCGCCCAGAACGTGATCATCCTGGCCGGCAAGAGGCAAGACCCGCTGGCGGATCTTATGAAGGGGACTGGTTTTCCCCCAGGACGGGCCGCTGGAGAGCTTTCCTGCGCTCCCGGCAAGCCCCTCACGGACGATTTCGCCCCGGTCGAGTGGCTGGTCTCCAGGTACCTGAAGCCTTAACTACTACCCATAGGATCGTGCGCCTTGCGCACGATCCTAAAGGACTCTTTGATGTCGTACACGCCAAGGAATTCTCGTTGCTCTTCCCAGTAAACCCGTGGCGAATTCCTTAGCGTGTATACTAAGGGGCGTCCAGGCGGTAGCCGAAGCCGCGCACGGCCACGATCATCTGGGCGGCGGGCCCCAGCTTGTCGCGCAGGTGGCTCAAGGTCACGTCCACGACCTTGGTGGTGAGGTCCAGGCCCGCCTCGTAGCCCCAGACATGCTGGAGCAGAAAGTCGCGGGTGAGGACTCGGTTTCTGCGGTGCATCAAAAACCAGAGGAGATCGAATTCCTTGGCGCTCAAGGCGATCTCCCTGTTCTTGAGATAGGCCTTGCGCGCCTCGCGGTCGAGCCTGATGTCGCCGGCTGCCTGCACCGCGGGCTCCTCGACCTTGCCCATGCGGCGCAGGAGGGCCTCCACGCGGGCAATGAGCTCCTCGGTGTTGAAGGGCTTGGTCAGGTAGTCGTCGGCCCCCCCCTTGAGTCCCGAGACCCTCTCCTCCACGGCCTTCTTGGCCGTCAGGATGAGGAGGGGGAGGCTGGCGGTCTTGGCGTTGGCGCGCAGCTCGCGGCAGAGATCCAGGCCGTCTCCGTCGGGGAGGTTGCGGTCTAGGATCAAGAGCTCAGGAACGGCGCGCTGGATGCTTGAGCGCGCCCTTCCGATCGTGTCCAC
>CAYLZQ010000401.1:0-2697 GCA_964388045.1 uncultured Elusimicrobia bacterium
GAATGCCCGGGCTCATGAAGACCCCGCCGAAGCCCCCGGCCGCCCCAGGGGCGGTGGAGAGGGGAACAGCGTTGACGGAGACGAAGAGACCTCCGGGATTGGCTGGGACGCTCACCAGGCCAGAGATCGAGCCCTTCTTGACGAAGGCCGGGAGGTTCAGAGTCGCCCCGCCCGGGCCCACGAAGACGGTGGCGCTCGATGCGGAGAAGTCCGCCAGGAAGGCAGTGACCGTGTAGGTCCCGGCCGCGACGTTGAACTTGAGGAGCTTCCTCACCACGAAGGTGCTCGAGGCCGGATCCCATTGCCCTCCGTCGTCGAAGGTGGTGGTCCCGGCGGGCAGGCGCATGGGGCTAAAGACTAGCCTGGAGTCCGAGCCGCTGACCTGGAGGGTGCCCCATTGGTCCGCGGCCTTGGTCGAGACCCCCACCCCCAGGGAGGGCACGACCAGGAGGGCCGGGGAGCGGCTCATGAGGATGTCGAGCCCGCCCGAGGAGTTCGTGGAGGCGGCTATGGTGTTGGTCAGGACAGTGAAGGTGGAGACCGGGCTCGCTACGGAGAACTTGAGCCTGCCGTCCAGGTAGTCAGGCCGCCTGATTTCCGCGAAGTAGGTGCCCGAGGAGATTCCAGTGAGGGAATAGTTTCCGCCCTGGTCGCTCTGGGTCAGGAAGAAGCCGTTGGGGCCGAAGACCTGGATCAGGGCCCCGGGCAGGGGCGGGTTGGGGGAAAGCCCGGCGTCGAAGACGCGGCCTGAGAGCTGGGTCACGTCCACGCGCACGCTCAGGGAATCGTCCCGCACCCCGCTTCCCGCGATCTCGATGCGGAGGTAATAGAGGCCGTTGGGGACTCGCACCCCGTTGTTGATCCAGGGGCTGAAGCGTCCGTCCCAGGCGATCTGCCCCGGGGCCGGCTGGCCGAAGCCCCAGCGCTCCCAAAGGGCCTGAGGGGAGGAGTCCGCCTTGTAGGGGATCGAGCTCACCAGGACGTGCCAGCTCTGATTGGGATCCCCCATCGTGAAGTTGATGAAGGCCTGGTCCGCGGCTCCGTCGTTGTTGGGGGTGATCGTGGCCGAGCCCTGCCCCAGCGCGAAGGGGACGGTCGAGACCGAGGGCCCGGTCAGGGCGTTGCCCGGCAGGACCGTCACGCCCGCATAGATCGTGGTCGGGGAGACCAGGCTTGAGAAGATCTCGATGTTCTTGGTCCCAGTGGAGCCAGCCAGGGCGAAGAAGGTCCGCGAGGACCGGCCCACGGCAAAATCAAGAGAAATCACGCTGGAAGTCGAGGCAGCCGCCCCAGTGGAAAGCCCGAAGGTCGCGTCATCGACGAAGGAGCCGGTGACGTCGAAGCGCTTGGACCGGAGATCGACCGTGGCGGTCGCGCCTGTCACCGGGGCCTTTCCCCCGCAGCGGTCGCGCGCCTCCAGGGTCTGGGGGTCCGAGAGGACGTCTTTCTTGAGCGAGAAGTAGGGGTTGGCCAACTGGAAGAAGGCCGCCGGCCCCGGGACCACGGCCAGGGAGGGCGAGCCCGCGAAGAGCGGCTGGGGAGCGATCGAGGCGTTCTGGGCCGAGGCCACGGTGAAGGTCAGGGTCGCGATGGAGCAGGGCGCGAAGGCATTGTCGTAGACGAACTTGAGCTCCTGGCCGGCCAGGAGCCCCCCGCCCCCAGTCACCTCCACGAAAGCCGAGGGGCCGGCGAGGGAGACAGCGGAGAAGGTGGCTGAGGATGTGCTGGCGGCGGTCACGAACAGCGGGAAGGAAAAGCCGGGCGGGACCACGAAGCCCACCCTTCCTCCCACCCCGATCCCGTTTGTCCCCGCGGTATAGGTGATGGTGGCGCCAAAGACCTGGGCCCCGGCCGCAGCCTGGGCCGGGGAGAGGGTCGCAGTCCCCTCCCCGGACACCCCTCCGGCGCCGGCCACCACCCCGGGATCGGCGATCGAGAAATCCACGTTGGTAAGGTTGCCAGAGGCCGGAGCGAAGAGGGGCTCGGCTCCCTGGTTGTTGGGCGAGTAGATCCCCCTGGGCTCGTCCGGATTCAAGGCGAAATCCCCGTTTGCGTCCAGGAAGGCGCGCAGGAAGTACTGGACGCCCCCCGGGACCCCGACGTCGTAGGGATAGCTCCCCGGGGCGACCTCGACCGGGACAGAACGCACGGCCACGGGCTGGCCCAGGAAGTCGGCGCGGGGCCAGAACTCCACCCTCAGGGTCCCGGTCCTGGCGCCAGGGTAGCTGACCGCGCCGCTCACCAAGGCGAGGTTGGCCGCGGCCTGGGTCGAGGCCTGGATGAGGATGTTGACCCCGGCTATACTCTGGCCGTTCTGGAGAAAGAGCGCGGCTGGAACCCCTCCAGACCCGAAGACCCCCTTGTCCTCCCCGAAGTCCGGGTTCTGGTTGAAGTTGACGTCCACGAAGGCTCCCAGGTAGTAGCTGGTGCCGGTGAGGAGGTTTGAGAACTGGTAGGCCCGAGTGCTGGTCAGGATCCGGCCGTCCACGAAGGTGGCTGAGGAGAAGTCCGGGGACTTGAAGAGCCCGACCCGGATCTCCCCTCCCTGGCTGCCGCCGTAGGAAACCTCGCCCGCGATAGAGCCCACGCTCCCGGCGGCCAAGCTGCCCAGGGAAAGCCTGAAACCCCCGGTCACCCCTGGAGCGAAAGCCGAGGCGCCGGTCGTGTAGAGCCCGTCCTCGGGCAGGCTGAAGTTGG
>CAYLZQ010000402.1:0-571 GCA_964388045.1 uncultured Elusimicrobia bacterium
TCGAGGCGGAGATCCTGGGGGCCGACTCCCGGCACCTGGTGATCAGGACCTCGGGGGCCTACGGCTGGCAAAGGCAGCCCAAGAACTTCGTGCTTCAGGTGCTCGCGCGCCTGGGGGGCGGGGAGGTCATGAGGGTGGCTGAGGACCTCCGCTACAATCCGACCTACGCGGAAAACCTCGCGGAGGTCACGCTGGAGCTGGCAGCCGTCGGTTCCGGGGGCCTCTTCCACGTGGTGGGAGCGGACCGCGTCGGCCGCTACGAGTTCGCCCGCCGCGCGGCCAGGGTCTTCGGCCTGGAGGAATCCCTGCTGCTTCCCGTCTCCAGCCGCGAGCTCAAGCACCTGGCCCCCAGGCCGAAGGAGTCTTCCCTGGAAACCGCGAAGGTGCGGGCGACCGTCGGGACCCGGCTCTGGGGGTTTGATGAGGGCCTCAGGCACATGGCGGCCTGCGAGGCCCAGTGGAGAAGCTACGCCATGGCCCATCTTCAAGGCGCTGGTCTCCCAAGCTGAAATTTGTTAGAATAATCCTTCGCGAGTTACCTTATAGGAGGCCCCCGCCACACATGGCGGGG
>CAYLZQ010000402.1:671-2670 GCA_964388045.1 uncultured Elusimicrobia bacterium
GTTTTCGGGGGTGAAGGAGTCGTTCTATTAGGAGGCCCCCGCCACACATGGCGGGGGTTTTCGGGGGTGAAGGAGTCGTTCTATTAGGAGGCCCCCGCCACACATGGCGGGAGTCGAGTTATCCGGAGAAATAGTCTTAAGGAGACCAAGCCGGCGCAGCCGGCGACGTTTTCGGGGGTGAAGGAGTCGTTATATTAAGGAAGGGGATTTATCCACTCATGATCAACGTATCCATGAAGGCCATGTTGGAAGCCGGGGTCCATTTCGGCCACCAGACCCGGCGTTGGAATCCGAAGATGGGAAAATTCATCTTCGGGGAGCGCAACAGCATCCACATCATCGATCTTCAGAAGACGGTCAAGGAGATGAAGAAGGTCTATGCCTGGGTCAAGGAGCAGGCCGCCCAGGGCAAGGCCTTCCTTTTCGTGGGCACCAAGAAGCAGGCCCAGGAGATACTCAGGACCGAGGCCGAGCGCTGCGGGGCGGCCTACGTGGCGGACAAGTGGCTGGGAGGGGCCCTGACCAACTTCGCGACGATCCGCAGATCCATCAAGAGGCTCGAGGAGCTCGAGAAGTGGAACTCGGATGGGCTCTTTAGCGTTTTGTCCAAGAAAGAGGTTTCGCGCCTCTCCAAGGAGATGGCGCGGCTCCAGAGGGTCCTGGTCGGCATCCGAAGGCTCGAGAGGCTGCCCGATGTGGTCTTCGTCATCGACCCGGTCGAGGAGGATCTGGCCGTCGCGGAGGCCAGAAGGCTCGGGATCCCCATCGTCGCCGTCTGCGACACCGACTGCAACCCGGACCTGATCGACCATCCGATCCCGGGCAACGACGACGCGGCCCGCTCGATCAAGCTTTTCTGCTCGGTCATCGCGGACGCGGTCCTGGAGGGCCGCGCGGCGTTGGAGGAGGCCCAGAAGGCCCAGACCCTCCAGGAGGCCGAGGAGCGGATGCTCTCCGCGCAAGGGGAGGTCCCCCCTGAGGGGGCCTCCGGGGAGGCGCTGGCGGCGGCCCCGGAGGATCCGGGGGAGGCCTCCGCCGAGGGCGAAGGCGTGGAGGCATCCCGGGAGAGCCGGCCCGGCGCCCTCAAGGGCGGGGAGTCCTGAGATGGCCCCTTCCGAGAGCGCAGCCGGAAAGTCCGCGGCGGCCCAGGCGGACTTAAACCACCTGATCCGAGAGTTGCGGGAGAAGACCGGGGCCGGGATCATGGACTGCAAGAGGGCCCTCACGGAGACCGGCGGGAGCTTCGAGGAGGCCCTCACCTTCCTGCGCAAGAAGGGCCTGGCTGACGCGGCCAAGAAGTCGGCGCGGGTGACCAAGGAGGGGTTGGTCGCCTATGCCGTGGCCGGCAGCGCGGGGGCGATCGTGGAGCTCAACTGCGAGACCGATTTCGTCGCGCGCACCCCGGAGTTCCAGGAGCTTGGCGACGCCCTGGCCCGGAAGGCCGCCCTCGGGGAGATACAGAGGCCCGAGGAGGGGACTCCCCTCGTGCAGCCCGTCTTCTCGAAGCTGGGCGAGAACATGGGGCTAAGGCGCCTGACGCGCCTGGAGCTCAAAGGACCGGGCCTGATCGCGGGCTACATCCACCTGGGGGCCAAGAAGGGGGCCTTGATCGAGCTTGCGGCCGCCAGCCCCGAGGCGGCGAAATCCGAGGCCCTCTCAGGCCTGGCCAAGGAGCTTCTCCTTCAGATCGTCGGCCTCTCCCCCCGCTACGTCTCGCGAGCGGAGGTCCCGGCGGCCGACATCGAAAAGGAGCGGGAGATCTACACCGAGCTCCTGCGCAAGGAGGGCAAGCCCGAGGCGGCCATCCCCAAGATCGTGGAGGGCAAGATCAACAAGCTCTTCTTTCAGTCCTTCTGCCTGCTCGATCAGCCCAGCGTCCGGGACAACAAGACCCCCGTCTCAAGCCTCATTGAGGAAGCGATGAGAAAGCTCCCTGGAGGCATGATCAGGGTGCGCTTTGCCCGCTACCAGCTCGGGGAGTGAGCGCCGGCCGGGCATG
>CAYLZQ010000403.1:0-2655 GCA_964388045.1 uncultured Elusimicrobia bacterium
TGCGCCAAGAACTTCTTGCCGTGCAGGACCTTAAATGCCGTTGAACTCGGGGCGCAAAGCGCCCAGAGTTATTAAGGCCGTTTAACGACTTTTTCATAAGAAACACAGTTTCCATAAGGTGGTGCGACGGCAAGAAATTCGCAGCATGCGCTAACAAGGAAATCCGCTGCGAATTTCTTGCCGCGCGTACTAGGAGGCGGCCGGGAAAGCCTCAAGCCACTCCCGGACTTTCCTGGCGACGACGGTCGGCTTAAAGGGCTTGAGGATCACGCCGCAGGCGCCTTGCCTCAAGGCCTCGGGGTCGAGGGAGGCTTCCTCGGTTTCCAAGAGCATCACGATCGGAGTTCGGGTCCCGGCCTTGAGCTCCGAGAGGACCTCCCAGGCGTTGCGGGCGTCGAGGTCCGTTGAGAGAAGAATGAGGTCAAAGGGCTGCTCCAAGGCGGCCAGCGCCTCGGCGCGATTTCTCTTCCAGGCGACCTCATGCCCCTCCCGGGCGAGTTTCGCGACCAGGATCCCGGCAACCTGGGGGGCGTCCTCGATGAGCAGGATCCTCTTGGCCATTGGGCCCATGCCGATCACGACTTCAGCGGAAAGCGGCCTGCCATCTTCCGGCGCAGCTCGCCCAGGAGCTCCTCGTTGACGACCGCGCAGCCGCGCCTGCGGGCCGCCTCTTCGACCGCTTTTTTCACCATGCCCCGCGCAAAGAAAGGAATCCCTTCGATCCTCTCTTTGGCCTCAGGGGTCCAGGTCAGGCCCTCCAAAGCCGAGACCCCGTAGGTCCTCTCGGCCGAGAGGGGCACGCGATTGACGTGTTTCCCCGGCTCATAGGCGCAGGAGGGATCCTCAGCCAGATAATCCCCTGTCACCGCGAAGGCCCGGCAGCGGCAGCCCCCGCAGAGCTCGGAGAACTCGCAGTCCCCGCAGCGCCCCCCGCGCTTGGCCTCACGAAACTCTCTCAGGACTGGGGAGTCCCTCCAAAGGGCGTCGAAGGGAGTCTGGCGCAGGTTTCCGACCGGGAGCGGCATGTAGGGGCAGGGGGTCACCTCGCCTCGCGGCGTGATCCGGCAGTAATAGGTTCCGGCAGGGCAGCCTCCCCCGAAGAAAGTCCTCACGTAAGGAGAATCAGGATCCCTCTCCCAGAGGACGCGGCGATAATGCGGCGCGCATTTGGCGTTGATGAGCAGCCGCCCTGCATGAATTTTTTGCAGGGCGGCGAGTTCATTAAGGACTTCCTCATATTCCGTTGCCGTGAGGTCATTCAAGCCCGCTCCGCGCCCGGTCGGGACCAGGAAGAAGACGTTTAAGGCCGTGGCCCCTTTCTCCAGGGCAAAGTCAGCCATGGCCGCAAGCTCGCCGCGGTTCGAGCGCGTGAGGGTCATCTCCACGAGGAAGGAGAGGCGCCCCGCGGCCATGACATCGAGCGCGGCCACAGTCTTCTCCCAGGACCTGGGGATCCCGCGAAAGCTGTCGTGAGCCTCGGGACTCACTGAGTCGAGGCTCACCCCGACCCCCTTGAGCCCCGCCTCAACGAGGCGCAGGGCCGTAGCCTCGTCCAGGAGCCCGCCGTGGCTTCCCAGCACGGTCCAGAATCCGATCCTGGAGGCTTGGGAGATGAGCTCAAAGAGGTCCGGCCGCAGGAGGGGCTCGCCCCCGGTCAGGATCAGGACGGCCTGGGAATTGACCCGGGCTATCTGGCGCAGGACCTCGAGGCTCTCTTGGGGCGAGAGCTCCTCAGGATCAGCGGCCCCCCTGGCCTCGATGTAGCAGTGCGCGCAGGCCAGGTTGCACCTCTGGGTGAGGTTCCAGGAGATGCTTAGGGGCAGGAAGGCAGGGGGCCCCTCGCGCATACTTTAGCGCAGGATGAGCAGCATCCCGAAGAGGAGAGGCAGGTAGGCCAGGGTCGCGAAAAATAGGCGCCTGGTGTCCTGCGCGGCCAGGGTCCAGCTCGCCCTCATCCCCAGGCCCAGGAAGGCGGTCCCCAGGGCCAGGGCCCCGCAGCCGTAGGGGAGCCCGGCCATGCCGCTCAAGGTGGGCATGAGGCTTGCCGGGAGCAGGGCAAAGGAGTGGACCGCGATCTGGCAGGCGGTGGACCGGCCGCTGGGGTCCACCACGGGCATGACCCTGAATCCCGCGGCCGCGTAATCCTCGCGGTGCAGCCAGAAGATGGCGAGGAAATGCGGGATCTGCCAGAGAAACTGGATCGCAAAGAGCGCCCAGGCCTGGGGCTCAAGCCTCCCGGCTGCCGCGGCCCAGCCGATCAGGGGCGGCATGGCCCCTGCGGCCGCCCCCACCCATGTGCTCTGGGGGGTTCTGAGCTTGAGGGGAGTATAGAGGAGAAGGTAAGAGCCCATCGTGAAAGCCGTCAGGGACAGGGAGAGGGCATTGACTTTCCAGGCCATGACTCCCAGCCCTCCCAAGGCGCAGGAAATCCCGAAGCCCAGGGCCTGGCGCGGGGTGAGCCTGCCCCCGGGCAAGGGCCTGCCCCGAGTCCGGCGCATCAGGGCGTCTTTATCCCTCTCGAAGAGCTGGTTGAGGGACCCGCTCGCCGAGGCGGCCAGGGCCGTCCCGGCCAGGGTGCAGGCGAGAACTACCGCGTCCCTTCCGCCGGCAAGCCAATAGCCGATCGCCGTGGTCAGCAGGACCATGGCCACGATC
>CAYLZQ010000404.1:0-2650 GCA_964388045.1 uncultured Elusimicrobia bacterium
CTCTGGAGGCAGAAGCTCATCCTGGCCTATCTCCGCGGAGGCTCCCCCGAGGTCTACGGCGAAAGGGCCCTCTGCGAGCTTGCCCGGGGCCAAAACCAGAAGGCCCTGGCCGCTTTCAGCCAGGCGCTCGCCCTGGGCGAAGAGCGTCTCCAGGACCTGCGGCGCTCAAACGCCCATCCCCTCGAGGTAGGGCAGGCCCAAGAGGATCTGGCCAGGGACTATTTCGGCCGCGGGCGGCTCCATGAGTTCCTGCTCAGGCTCCCGGAAGCGGCCAACGACTACCAGCAGGCCTGCCGCCTGGGCCGCCTGGCTGCCTGCGCCAGGGCCGAGGGGCTCTCCTCCCAGCAGCCCCAAAAAGAGGAGACCAGGCGGGAGAAGCCGGCCCCGGAGAGGAGAAAGCCCAAGAGGCATCTTCCCAGGCCTAGAAGCGAGCCGGGGGAGCGGATCTACGCTCCATGAAACATTTTCATGCTTGAAAAGCCCTGTGGTCCGGGTTATCCTTAATAAGGCCATGGGAGAAGAGACCCTTCAAGGCTGGCTGGAGGATTTCAGGAAGAAGTTCGAGGCCGCTGCCTCCCCCGCGCCGGGGAGTCCAGCCGCCAAGGCCGCCTACGAGGCCTTTGCCGAGTGGTGCAGGGCCGAGCAGGCCGGGCCCCCAAGGCAACCCCCTCAAGCTCCCTTGAGCCCTCCGGTTCTCCAGCAACCCCAGTCCCTGGATCTGGAGGGCCTGGCCCGGGAGCTGGGCTCCGTCCGGGGGGAGCTTGCCAGGCTTTCCCGGCAGGTCCAGGCCCTCGCGGAGCGTCTGGCCAAGCTGCGGGAAGGGGGGAATGGGTCTCCATGAAATACTGGGTCTACTTGAACGACGAGGTCCCTGGCTGCTACACGCCCCAGGAGTTGGGCGGGCTCCCGGGCTTTGACGCCACGACCCTGGTCTGCCCGGCCGAGGGGGAAATCCTGGAGAAGAACTGGCGCCGCTCGGGCGAGTTTCCGGAGATCCTCAAGGCCCTCCAGGAGAGGGAGGGGCCTCCCCCTCCAGCCCCGCCCCTGGCCCCTAAGAGCCTCCTCTCGGTCGACGTCAACGCCCTGATCGACTCGACGGGGGCCCGGCTCTTCGCCCACGTCGCGGACCTGGTCTCGGGCCTCGAGAAGCAGCGCGAGGAGCGCTCGCTTCTCTCCAGCCTCCAGCGCCAACTCGTGGAGGTCCGGGAGGAGCTCGTCAAGGAACGGGAACGAGCCGCGACCCTGGAGGCCCGCGCCCGCAGGATCGCCGAACTCGAGGAATCCCTGCGCCAAGACGAGAGCCAGCTCCAAAGGCTGGCGGCTGAGCTCAAGGCCAAGGAGGAGGCCTCCTCCGACCTCCGAATCCAGCTCGAAAGGACCAGAAACGAGCTGGAGGGCCTCCGGCGCAGGCTCCAGGAGACCCACGACGACCTGGCCATACGCAACCGGCTCGTGGACAAGCTCAGCCGCGACCTCACGGACAAGGAGATGAGCCTGGCCAAGACCCTCGGGATCATCCGACGCCTGGAGGAGGATTTGGGGCGCTTATTCCCTTCCACGTCAGGCGAATCCCAGGTGGTGCCCCTCAGGACCCAGGAAGAGCCCCTGGGGCAGGCTCCGGAGGAGGAGGGCCTCCCCTCCGCGGCCCCGGGGCAAGCGGCCTCCCCTTCCCAGGAAAGCCCTCCTCCCCTGCCTCCCCAGCAGCAAGCCCACGGCGCCCTGGTCGAATTTCTCAGGAAGTTCCTCTCCAGGCCGGGAGCCTAACGGCTCCTTTGCCCCCGAAAACGCCGCCGGCTGCGCCGGCTTGGTCTCCCGAGACTACTTTCCAGGCTGACTCGACTCCCGCGGCGCCCTAAGGAAAATGGACGCCTGCGTGGCGGGGGTCTCCTAAATTGGCACTCAACCTTAGCGATTGACAACTTTGAGGAGCCTGTGCTATAATTAGCAGTGGGAAATAGCGAGTGCTAAGACTCGCATCCAGAGACCATACCGGAGGTATAAGGCACAATGGCTGAAGCGACTCTTACCAAAGTAAAGCTGCAACCTCTCGGCGATCGTGTCCTGGTGAAGCCGCTCGAGCAGAAGGAGAGCAAGCGCGGCGGCATCATCATCCCGGACACCGCCAAAGAGAAACCCCAGGAAGGGGAGGTCGTCGCCTGCGGAAAAGGCAAGATGACCGAGGACGGCAAGCTCCTGCCCATGGACGTCAAGCCGGGGGACCGCATCCTCTACGGCAAGTACTCGGGCAGCGAGGTCAAGATCGACGAACAGGACTACCTGATCATGCATCAGGAGGATATCCTCGGGCTCCTTAAATAAAGACGCCTGCGGCCCTGCCGCAGGGTGTTCGGGGAAAGGGATATATTAAGGAATAGAGAGAGGTAGAAGAAATGGCAAAGCAGATCGTTTACGCAGAAGACGCACGGCGGCGGCTCAAGGAGGGGGTCGACAAGATGGCCAATGCGACCAAGGTGACCCTGGGGCCCAAGGGGCGCTCGGTGGTCTTGGAGAAGAAGTTCGGCTCCCCCCAGGTCGTCGACGACGGCGTGATCATCGCCAAGGACGTCGAGCTTCAGGACCCCTACGAGAACATGGGGGCCCAGCTGGTCAAGGAGGTCGCCTCGAAGACCTCCGACGTCGCGGGCGACGG
>CAYLZQ010000405.1:0-2647 GCA_964388045.1 uncultured Elusimicrobia bacterium
CTTTCGCGAAGACCCTGCGTACAGGAGAAAGGATTTTTTCCGCCGGGGCCTCGCTGCTTTCCTTGCTTGCGTTCTTCAAGATCAGCTCGGCCCTCCTAATTCCTGCCCTGGCCCTGGTCCTGCCTGCGGGGCAGGCAGCCTCCCTTGCCGTCTTAGGCATACCCCTCCTGAGCGTGACCGTGTATCTCATATACCTCAACGGGCCTGCGGCCAAAGGCATCAAACGCCTTGTCTATCAATGGAGGCCCTATAAACCCCGCTATGCCTTCATAAACCTCGCCATCGCCTCCTATTTCTTGAGCCTGGCCCCGGCGTTCGCGCAGGCCCATCCTTTGACCACCATTCTTGTCCCGCCTCTTTTTACTTGGGCTCCCATGGCCGTGTTCCTGTTCTCCATCCGGGGCTGGATCCAGGACATGGGGGTCATGGCCTTGACTTCAGGATATTTGCTCTGGAAAAGCCTCCCATTGGCCTGGCGCTGGCTCTCCCTGCCCAGGCAACAACGCAAGGGTATAGCCTCCCTTTTCTCGGTCAAGCCCTCCCGCTGGGCTCTGGCCGCCTTCCTGGCCCTGGCCCTCAGCTCCCCCAGGGTGTCACAGGCTCCCGATCAGCAAGCCCTTGATTCCGCGATCCAGCGCCTAGGCGCCATGGAGTTTTCCTACGGCAACATGGTCGCCGGCCTGCCCCTGACCGCCAAAAACCCGGGCCTGGCCCTCAAAATACTGACCGAGTACGACCCGCTCTACTTCAAGACCTATCTTGAGATGGCCGGGGTCCTGACGCGCAAGTTTCCCAGCCTGGCCCTGAGGCCCCTGGGCCGGAAATACTCTGTCCTCTGGGAGAAGGACATCCTGCGCAAGGACCGCCAATCCCTGGAGAAAATCGCCTCCAGCCTTGCGGCCTTCTCCTCAATCCGAGACCGGCAGGTCCCGCGCACCCTGCGCCCTGCCCTGATCCATCTCTTGGGCTTGGGCAGGGTGGGCCGGATGGATTTCGCCGAAAGCACCATGCCTCCGGAGGCCATGGGAGGAGTCGTCGAGTTCAACCTGAGCCAGCTCATCAGCCACGCCCTCAAGGGCAGCGGCCCGCTCCGCGACCAGGAAGAGCTCAAGGCGGCCCTCAGCGAGCCCAGCCCTCCCCTGCGGACCAAGGTGGCCAGCCGGGCCCTTGCCAACAGCGTGAACTTCCAGAGCGCCAACCCCTTCATCTTCATCAGGGAGCTGGCCCAGAACGCCATGGACGAGGCCGAGTCGCGGCAGGTCCCCCAGGCCGAACGCCTCTTCGAGGTCCGCACCCAACTGGGAGGCGGCCGCCTGGTCTTGAGCCTCAGGGATCGCCTGGGCATGGATTTTGAGCGGCTGGTGAACTATCTCCTAGTCCCCAACGCCTCCACCAAGCGCGGGGATCCCAGATTCATAGGCCAGTACGGCCACGGCTTCCTGACCCTCCTCACCGGCGCCGAGGAGGTGCTGGTCAAGACCTCCCGGGGGAACGGACGGACCCTCTACCTCAGGCTCATCCCCAAGCGCGAGGGGGGAAAGGTCAGCGAGGTCCAGGTCCTCCTGGCCCAGGCCGAGGAAAGCTTCATAGGCACGAAATTCGTCTGGAGCAAGGCCTCGAGCGCGCCCGAGCTGGACTCCTCCCATCTCAAGGCCCAGGCCGTCACCCTGGCCGGCCTTGTCTCGGAGCAGGATCTCACAATCGACTGGGACGGCCGGAGGCTCAACAAAGCCAAGGGCTTGATCGGCCGGGCCCCTTCCCCTTACGGCGAGCTCGCGCTCTACCAATTCCTGGAGGAAAACTCGATAGTGCAGCGCGGGCTCTACGTCAGGGATATAGACGAGGAGTACGCCCGGTTCATCCCCGGGGCCGCAAGGGAGATCCTGCTCAAAAAGGGGATCGTCGTAGAGCTCCCCAGGGGCCTCAAGCTCACCCGGGACCGCTCCGACATCATCTTCAAGAACGAGCTCCTGCCCGTGGTGGGCAACGCCCTGGGCCAGGCCTCGCTCTCGGCCCTGGTGGAGATGTACCTCAAGGGCGAGGTGGAGGCTGACCGCCTTTTCCCCAGGGACTTCCTGGAGAAGGCCAAGGAGTACCAGGAAAGCGTCCCGGAGTTCGTGCTTGAAGACCTCTCCCGCCTGCAGCGCGGGGAGGCGATCCAGGATCCGGGCCTCTATGAAAACCCGACCAACCTGGCCATGCTCCTGGGCTCGATTGCCGCCATCAAGCTCCGCTACTCCTCCCGGGTCCGGGGCAGGGTTTCCCTCTTGTGGGCTCTCAAGGCCGTCCAAGAGGGCCGTATCCACTGGCTGCAGCTTCCTCCCGAGTTCTCGGACCTCCTCTTGGGCAAGACCCTCTGGAAGCTGGTTTGGAAATACGCCCTGCGCCTGGGCCTTGCGGCCCTGGCAGGCTATCTCCTCTGGAAGGCGGCCTTGCCGGTCTGGAACGGGATCGAGAGCGTCATCATCGAGTTCCTGCCCCAGGAGGAGGTCCGCGCCCTGGTCGAGAAATGGGGCTCTTTCTCCCAGATACAACCCAACCCCGTTCAGGGTGCCCGCCTTTGGCATCGTTCGCACGGCCCAGCGAGCCGTGCTCACTCTGGTCTCCTCGGCCCTTTGGGCCTCGTCGGTCAGGGCGCTCACCGGCT
>CAYLZQ010000406.1:0-2645 GCA_964388045.1 uncultured Elusimicrobia bacterium
AGCTTCCACGATGCCAGGCGTTTCGGTCAGGTCGCCTGCCGGGTTCCGGCCCTGGGGCCTGAGCCCTTGGGCCCTGGGTTCACCCCGGCCGCCCTGCGCGGCGCCCTGAGGGGCCGGAGAGCCCCGGTCAAGGCCCTGCTCATGGACCAAAGACTCGTGGCCGGCCTTGGAAACATCTATGCCACGGAGGCTCTCTTCGAGGCCGGGATCAGGCCAAGCCGGACCGGCGGCAGCCTGACGCTCTTGGAAACCGAGAGGCTCTGCGGGGCCGTCAAGGCCGTCCTGGCCCGGGCCGTGGAGCTTCGAGGAAGCACCCTGGAGGACGAGGCCTACCTGGATCCCCTGGGCAGGGCCGGGAAGGCCCAGGAAAGGCTCGCGGTCTACGGCCGAAGAACCGGCAGATGCGGGCATGCCCTCAAGCCAACCCGGCGCCTGATCTCAGGCCGCAGGGCCCTCTACTGCCCGGCCTGCCAGAAATAACGCCCCGGGCTCGTCGAGAATGCTGGGCCTTTTGCGCCAGAGAAAACGATTGGCGGGATTTGGCTTCAGGCTCGCGAAAGCTCAGTCCGTGGTCGCAAGGACCTTGAGCTTCTTCGCGAAAAACAGGTCGAATTCAGCCTCGGCCAAACGGACGTTATGTCTCGGTCGCAGCACTAAGTGGCGCCGATATGGGCGCGCGCCCCAGATCACCCTGGGCGAAAACGCCGGCCGAGCAGCCTTCGGAGATCCAGCTTGTCCTGAGGGCGCCCAGCCGCCTTCTTGGCTCGCATCAGCTCGGCGAGCCCAAGAATGCAAATGGGTGTCTTGCCATAGCGAGTCCGCTTCCTGCGCCTCCAAGCCTCCTGCGCTGATACGCCCGGCAAGTCCATCATGATGTCCACTCTGACCGGGGCGAGGCCGATCTGGAGGATCATCGAGGGATCCTCGAAGTCATCCGGCTTCATGGCTTTCAGGGGAGCTCCGAAGGCCTGCAAGGCCCGATACACCCGGCGCGTGTCGTTGAGGACAGGAGGGACCCACACATCCATGTCTTTGGTGAAGCGGGGCTCCGTATAGAAGGCCACGGCGTGAGCGCCGACGACCAGGTACTTGATCCTAAAGGCGTTCAATGCTCTGAACAGATCTTCGTAGTCTTGGCTGACCACCGGACTTTCCTTTCAGACGGAGGAAGTCGCCCACCAGGGACCACATGGCTGCAAAGCGAGCCGCCGCGCCTGCCTCTCGCCAAAATCTGGCGTCGAAGCCCTCGGCCTCCTTGAACGACCTCGCCCTGTGAACCTGGATTCTCCTCATGATCGCGACCCCGTGAATCCTATCATAGTATAGCGCCTCTTGCGGACGGACGCCAGGATGCGATTTTGCGCTCGCGAAAGCTCAGTCCGTGGTCGCAAGGACCTTGAGCTTCTTCGCGAAAAACAGGTCGAATTCAGCCTCCGGCCTCTCTCCCCCGGCCTTGAAGCCCTGGCAGGCTTTCAAGGACACAAGGGCGACGCCCTCTCCCAGGGCCGCCTTCTCCTCGTAGTCCTCCTTGGCAGCCTTCTTGTCCTGGGTGGCGCTGATATAGGGGAGGGACTCGGGGGGCAAAGGACCCTTCTGCCAGGACTTAAGCTGAGCTGAAGGGATCAGGGCCCAGCATTCCTTGGGAGAAAGGAGCCCGCTCTTGTCCCCCTTCTCGAGGGCCTCGAGCTTGCGCCCCATGTACTCCAGGTACTCGGAGTCCTGGCGCTGGGAAAAGGCCTGCTGGTTCTCCTTGAGCTTGAGGATCTTCTCAAGGGCCCTGCGGGCCGGGGAGGGCTCCGGGGGCTCCTTCTGCTGCCCGAGCTCGGGCAGGTTCATCTTTGGAAGGTCCACGTAGGCCCACGACGGGCCGGAAGGGCTTAACAGAAGAAGTCCCGCTGCTAGGGCTGCTCTAGCAACAAAGGGCATGCTGGACTTCAGTGCTGCGACCTGGTCATAATTTCGGATTTGGAGGTCCAAGCCTGAGACGATTTCGAGGCGCGACGAGGAAGACATGCCTGAAATGTATGTCGAGGAGGAGCAACGAAGAAATCGGCCAGGATCAAACCTCCCCGCTATTATGGAATTTAGCCTTCATAATACGCAAGTTTTCCTTATGTCTCGCGTTCCACCATTTCGGACCCACCCCTTCCGTAGCGCGCTCTTAGTCTAGTTTTTCACCCCCTTCGGCTGCAACGTTCTGTCGTTGCCGTTTTGCCGTTGATTTTAGGCGGAATGGGGGACATAAGACCATGGGGCCAGCGAGAACCAGGACTTTCGGCCTACTTATGGAGAGAGATGCCCAAGAGTCCAGGCGCTGGGAATGCCGTCGTCAAAGGCTTGGTTGAGATTCGTGACCAGGTCGTTTAACTGGGAGATCGTATAGTCTGCCGGAAGAGAGCCTCCGCCGAGGGCTTGATTGGCAAGCGAAAGGATCTGGCTGATGGTGTGCCCGTCCAGGGAAGTGCCTGTGTTGACGAGCTTCAAGCCGGCTATGGAGGAGTTCGCCGTGCCCAAGATGATACCGGCGTTGCTGAAGTCAACATTAAGCTGCAAGGCAAGCACCTGCCCGCCAAAGACCCCCGAAGCGCTGCTCGTTGGGTTTGTGAGATCAGCTTCGAGCGCGTTGGGGGCTCCTCCTTGCGGCA
>CAYLZQ010000407.1:0-2633 GCA_964388045.1 uncultured Elusimicrobia bacterium
GCTCGCCGAGCCCCCCCTCTCCCAGACGAAGGCCCCCTGGGTGTTGGCCACGACCACCTCCCCGCGGGACTCCCCGTAGCCCGCCCTGAGCACCGAGGAGATCCTCTCGTCGAAGCCCAGGACCCTGGCCTCCAGGTCCTTGAGCCTGGGGACGACCCTGTCCCAGTCCTCGGTGAAGAGGGTCTCGTCCCATAGGGACTCGGAGAAAGCCGGGTCCTCGGAGCTTGCAGGCTTTGGGAAGGACTTGTGGGGATCAGGCTCAAGGTAGGGGAGCTGGGCGAGCACCCTGCGGAAAAGCCCGCAGACAGCCTCCAGGCTCAAGCCCCCGACCGAGGCAAAGCCCATGCGGCCCTGGGAGAGGACCCTCAGGCCAGCCCCTTCCGCGCTCGAGTTCTGGATCCCCTCCAGGCGCCCCTCCCTCATCTCGAGGCCCCTCTCCTCGGAGCGCGAGAGATAAAGCTCGGCCTCGAGGTCCGCTGGGGCATTGGCCCTGATCCAGTCCAGGCAGCGGGCCGCCGTCTCCTGAAGGCTCTCCTTCACGGGAACTAATGCCTCCCCATGGCGGTCAGGCCCATGTAGAGGAAGAGAAAGCCGATGAGGAGAAAGAAGGCCCCCCACTTCTTGCGCTCCAGGGCGATGTAGGCGTCGTTCAAGAGGTACTCCCTCAGGATCGCGTTCATCCTCTCGATCAGGTCGGGCCGGTAGAGGTAGCCCAGGCCCAGCAGGAAGGAGAGCAGGCCCGCGGCGATCTTGAGGAGCGGGCTCATGCCTTTCCCGGGTTGAAGCGGTTCATGGCCGCGGCAAGTCCCTCCCTTGCCGCCAGGAGCACGGCCTCGCGGGCCTCGGCCAGGACCTCGGCGAGGAGCCTCTCCTCCTGGGGCGCAAAGGGGCTCAGGACGAAATCCGTGGAGTCCCAGCCCTGGGGCTGGGGCCCGATCCCGATGCGCAGCCTCGGGATCTCCAGGGTCCCCAGGGCCTCTATCACTGACTGCATGCCCTTCTGCCCCCCCGAGGAGCCCCCGGCCCTCAGGCGCAGGCGGCCCAGGGGGAGGGCCACGTCGTCGAAGCAGACCAGGGTCTCGGCCGGGGGGATCCTGTGGAAACCGGAGAGGGCCGCGACGAAGCTCCCGGACTCGTTCATGTAGGTCGCGGGCTTGGCCAGGATGAGCTCCTCCTCCCTGCGGATGCGACCCAGGCCCCGGAAGTCCCTCCAGCCCTCACCCGCCATGGAGTCCAGGAGCCTGAAGCCCACGTTGTGCCTGGTTCGGGCGTAGCGCGCTCCGGGGTTGCCCAGGCCCACGACCAAACGAAGAGCGGCCACTTTTTCAACGCCCTCCGCCGCTTGCGGCAAACGGCGCTACTTGCCGCCCTCCTTCTTGGCGGCCTCCTTGCCCTTCTCGGGGGGAGCCGCGGGGGCCGCCTTGGGGATGGGCTTGCCCTCCTCGTCCTTCTTGCCCTTGCTCGCGGCGAGCTCGGGCTCGGCCGGGGTCTCCCCCTCCGCGGCCGCGGGAGCGGGAGCCTCCACCTCGAGCTTGGCCGCGGTCACGTGCACCACGATGTGCTCCGGGTCCTCCAGGACCTCAAGGCCGGGACCCGCCCTGAGGTCTTTGACCAGGACCTGCTGGTTGATCTCGAGATGGGAGACGTCCACGTCGATGGCCTGGGGGATGTCCGCGGGCAGGGCCCGGACCTGGAGGGCCCTCAGCTCGTGCTGGAGCAGCCCTCCCGTGAGCTTGACCCCCGGCGCCTCCCCCACGATGTGGAGGGGGACCCTGGCCTCGATCTTCTCGGTGAGGGATATCCTCTGGAAGTCGGCGTGGATGGGCCGGTCCGTGACCGGGTGCCACTGGAGCTCCTTGAGGATGACGGTTTCGGTCGCGCTCCCGATTTTCAGGCGCAGGATGGCGTTGCCCCCCCCCTTGCTGCGGGCGGCCATGAGCTCCCTCTCGGACAGGGCCACCTGGAGGGTAGGCTTGCCGGCCCCATAGACGACCGCCGGGATCTTGGACTGCCCGCGCAGCTCAGAGAGCCGCTTCTTGCCCCCCCTGCCCTCGCGCTTCTCGACCGTCAGCGTGATCTCTTCCATGGAATCGCTCCTAAGGCTTCATCAGACGAACAGCGCCGAAATGGACTTGCCCTGGTGGTTGCGCAGGATCGCCTCCCCCATCAAGGAGGCGATGGAGAGGACCTTGATCTTGCCGCCCTCCAGGTGGTGGACCGGGATGGAGTTGGTGAGGATGAGCTCCTCGAGCTCGGACTTCTCCACGAGCTCCGTGGCCGCCCCGGAGAGGACCCCGTGCACGCAGGCGGCGTAGACCTTGAGGGCCCCCTCCCTGCGGATCTTGGCCGCCACCTTGGTCAGGGTCCCCCCGGTGTCCACCATGTCGTCCAAAATCAGGGCGTTCTTGCCCTCGACCTCCCCGATGATGTGGTAGACCGAGGCCTCGTTGGGCCGCGGGCGGCGCTTGTCGATGATGACCAGGTGAGCGCTCAGGCGCTTGGCCAAGGCCCTGGCCCTCTCGACCCCCCCGACGTCCGGGGAGACAACGACGAGGCTGCTCAGCCTCTTGCTGCGGACATAGTCGAGGATGATCGGGGCCGCGTAGAGGTGGTCCACCGGGATGTCGAAGAAG
>CAYLZQ010000408.1:0-2616 GCA_964388045.1 uncultured Elusimicrobia bacterium
ACACCTTCTTTTCCCTGGCCCTGGCCGTGGTCGAGGAATCGGGCTTTCCCGAAAAGAAGCTTGTCGGGGACCCTGTCTTCCACGACCGGCTCGTGGACCGCCTCCTGGAGGAGAATCCGGGCCTGGCTTCCTTCTTCGGCGGCCGGGCCAGGCCGCGGGCCCTGGCCAGGGCCCTGCGCGCCAGCCTCCGCGACTTGATCGACGCCGGGGTCTCCCCCGGGCAGCTCCGGGAGCATTTCGGAGAGGAGCTTTTGCGCGAGCCTCACGAGCGCCGGGCCCTCTGGGCCCTGGGGGAGCTCCTGGAGGCCTACGAGAGACGCCTGGAGGAGCTGGGGGTCCTCTCCCCCTCGGGGCTCTCGCGCCTGGCCGCCCAGGGGGCCGAGGGCTCGGCCGCTTTGGGGAGGTTCCGGGAGATCCTCTACTACGGCTTCTACGACCTGACGGGCCTGCAGCTTGATTTCTTCGAGGCCGTGGTCACGCGCTATCCGGCGACTTTCTTCTTCCCATTCCGGCGCGGCCATCCCGGCTTCCGTTTCGCGGAGCCTTTCTTCGAGGAGAAGCTCATCGGATTCGACGCCCGGGAGCTGGAAGGAGGGGCGGACCGCACCGCCCTGGGTCGCCCTGCCCTGGACCGGCTCTTCGGGGCCCAGGCGGCCGGGGTCGCTCCAGGGCCCCAGGGGCTTTCGGTCTTGAGCGCCTCGGGCGCGCAGGGCGAGGTCTGGGCCGCGGCCAAGGAGATCCTGAGCCTGGTCGAGGGGGGCTTCTGCCGTTTCGAGGAGATCGGGCTTGTGGCCAGGACCCTGGAGCCCTACCGCGCCGCGGTCGCGGAGATCTTTCGCGCCAACGCCATCCCCTGCGACCTGGGGCCCGAGCCCCTCCTGCGCCAGCCCTTCGCGCAAAGCGCCCTCAGGCTCCTCACCCTCCGGCGCAGGGACTTTCCGGCGCGCGGCGTGGAGGAAATCCTGGGCTCCCCCTATTTCCGGGCGAGCTTCCCCGGGCGCCTCCCCCGCTGGAGGCAGATCATGCGCCGCCTGGGGCTCCGGGGGGGCTGGCTCCAATGGCAGGGGAAGCTCGAGGGGCGCATCCGGGAGGGCCTGCGGCTTGCTCCGGAGCAGGGCGAGGGCCGCCCCGGGACCCTGATCCCGGCCGAGGACCTGGCCTCCCTCTGGGACCTGGTCTCGGGCTGGGAGAGGGAACTCTCCAGCCTCAAGGGCTCCTGGGCCCAGAGGGCCGTAAAGGCCAGCGAGTTCCTGGAGCGGCACCTGAGGCTTCCCCCGGAGGCCCAAGCCGCGGAGGTCTCCGCCAGGGAGGCGGTCTTCGGGGCCCTGGGTTCCCTGGCCGTCCTGGATCTCCTGGGCGGGCCCCGCTCGGAGGAGGAATTCTTCGAATGCCTCGAGGAGAAGCTCAAGGCGGCGAGCCTGGAGGGGGAAGGCTGCCGGGGGGTCAGGGTCCTGGACGCCATGGACGCGCGGGGGGAGGGCTTCAGGGCGCTCTTCCTGATCGGCCTCAAGGAGGGACTCTTTCCCCGCCAGGTCCTGGAGGATCCCCTCCTGCGCGAGGCGGCCAGGGCCGCCCTGCGCCACCCGGCCGGCTATTGGATTGCTCGGAAGCTCTCAGGCTACGAGGAGGAGAGGCTGCTCTTCTTCCTCCTGGTCTCCTCGGCTCGAGAAAGGCTCACCTGCGTCTACCCGCGCTCGGACGAGGAGGGCAGGGCCGAAGTGCCCTCCCTCTACCTGCGGGAGCTCTGCCGCGCCTCCGGCTTTTCCCTGGCGGAGGGGCGGAGGGTTCCCCGCCAGCCGATCCAGAGGCTCAAGTCCCCGCCTCCCGGGCTGCTCACCCCCGGGGAGCTCTCCCTCCGTCTGGTCTTCGAGGGGCGCTCCCCGGGGGCTTGCCTCTCCCGCCTGGGGCGCGACGGGGGCCTCCTCGATTCATGCGCCAAGCGCCTTGCCCTCCTCAACTCCCGGGCCCCAGGGCCCCTGGACGGCCTGACCGGCCCCCCCCTGGAGTACCTCGAGGAGCTGCGCGCCCAGGGCCTTTCCCCCAGCGCCCTGGACAGTTTCGCCCGATGCCCTTTCCAGTTTTTCGCGGACCGGGTCCTGGGATTCGGCCGGCGCGAGGAGGCGGCCGAGAAGGGGGAGTTCGCGGCCTGGATGCGGGGACGCCTCGCCCACGCGGCCCTGGAGCGCTTTTACTCCGGCCTGGGCGATTTCTGGAGGGCTCCCGGGAGTTCTTGGCAGGAGCGCCTGGATGAGGCGGTCGATTCGGTCTTCCGGGAGTCCGGGTGGCGTTCGATGGGAGTCTATCCCGTGCTCTGGCTCTCGGCCCGGGAAGCCCTGAGGGCCTCCCTGCGCGGGTTCGTGGCCTGGGACATGGAGGAGATCAAGGCCTCTGGGCTCAAGCCCGCCTGGTTCGAGAGGAGGCTTTCCGCCCCCTGCCCCCAGCCCCCTCCCGGGCTTGAGGGGCTCAAGCTCCGCGGGATCGTGGACCGGGTGGACCTGGACTCCGCCGGGACCCGCTACCGAGTGGTTGATTACAAGACCCGCTTGAGATCCAGGGGGCTTTCGGGCCGCGTGGCCCGGGGGGCCCTCGCGCGGTTCCTCGGGGCCATCGGTCCCG
>CAYLZQ010000409.1:0-2615 GCA_964388045.1 uncultured Elusimicrobia bacterium
AGCCTGGGGCATCAACACCGTTGGAATCTGGGGAGATTCACAACGGCGCTCACAAAATCGGCCTTCCTTCCTTGTTGAGATGCAGGATCATGGGCCACGATTCCACTGCGTGGTCTATCTTCCCCTTGGCCTATTCAATTTGACCTTGACAAGCTGAGAAAGCCCTGTTATAAATCTAGCAACTGGAGGCCGCTGCTTAGGGAATCTTGCGGGAATTCAACGTGACTCAAGGGAGGAGCTTCGCCTTCCGCCGATGCGGGAGGAGAGCCATGGCTGTTTTGACTTCCGCCGCATTGCTCACCCAACCCCTGGAAGCCCTGGCCGGCCCTGTCCTTCCCGAGCCCCTTTCCGTGGACATCAACTCCCAGGGATACTATCAGGGAATCTGGGGGGACAAGTCCAGGTCCTTTTTGACACAAGGGTGGTTCGAGCAGCACAACCTGACCGCGCGCTACTCCAAGAGGACCGAGCAGGGCATTGACATCAACTCCCAGATCAACGCCCAGGCCACAGACGACCCCCTGATCACGGCCCAGAGGGGCAAGTGGCAGCTCCTGGGAGGGTTCTTCTCCGCGGAGAAGCCCCAGCACTTCCGCATCGAGGGCGGAAACATAGTGCCCCAGGCCTCCCGGGCGACGCTGACGGCGAGCGTGCTCGGCGTGGGAGGCTACTACCAAAGCCGGGTTCCCAAGGCCCCGACCCGGGTGACCCTGATCGGCGGGCAGATCCAGCCCTCGGTCGAGGGCCGGCAGTTCCAGAGGGGGGTCGCGGGAGTCTCCGTGGCCCAGGGAGTCTCTGGCGGCCTGGGGAGCGTCAAGCTGCAGGCAAACGCCTTCCGCGTCGAGGACATGGACGGGTCCATTGAGCACAAGCTGGGGCTCAGCCGCTTCGCCTCCTGGGTCTATTCCCTCAACGCAGACATCCGCTCGAGGCTGGGGCTGGGGCTTGCCTCGGAGGCGGCCTTTACGAGGAGCGACAACGGCCAGATCAACGGCCGCTCGGTCTGGCTCAGCCCCAGCTTCCGCAAGGGGATTTTCTCCGCCGCGGCCAACCTCGAGAAGAACACCCCGCGCTTCATCAACCCGGTGGGGAGCATCTCCTCGGACCTGGAGAAGGCCGACGCCACCCTGGCCGTGGGCAAGGTGCACCAGATCACGGCGAACGCCCTCTACACGGTCAACAACGTGGAGGGCCAGCTCTCGGCCACATCCAAGACCAGGTCCCTGGGGGCCACGGCCAAGACAGTGCCTTTCCAGCACTCGGACGCCTTGAAGGCCCTGTCCATAAACGGCGACTACCGCCTGACCCGCGCCGACGGGGCCAGCCACGGCCAGACCCAGCAGGCGGGCCTGGGCCTGGGCTGGACCTCGGAGGGAATCAGCGCCAGCCTCAGAGGGGAGTACGTCCCGTTCAGGGACTACAACGACACGGCCAACAACAGGGACACCTACCGCGGGATCTGGCAGATGGGATTGCGCCTGGCGAACGAGGCCGGGGTGACCTTGAACCCCTACTGGAACCTCTCCGCCGAGAGGAGCAGGAACCTCGCCAGCAACTTGAAAAGCAGGAGCCAGACCGCCTCCGCGGGACTCATCGCCACCTACCTCGACCGCTTCGCCCTGGGCCTGCGACACGACTTCCAGTACCGGGTCTCGCAGCCAAACGAACGCACTCTCAGGAACAACGCGACCCAGGTCAGCACGAGGTTCCAGCTCAAGACCGCCGCCCCGATCCAGCTCGGGCTTTCGTACACTTATAAGGATTACAGGGACAGCAGCCTCAACCGCTTCGGGGAAAACGAGCTGCGCGGGACGGTCAACGTCAAGTTTTAGAGGTTTTTTGTTTTCAAGAGTTTACTTGACAACGGGGGAAATGGGGTTAAACTATTAAGGGGGTTCTTGGCCCAATCCACCTTTCCACCGGAGGACGTATGAACTGGAAAAATTTTTTCAGAGGCCTGGCAGGCCCAGCCTGCCTCGCCGCCCTACTGGCCTTCTCGGGCTGCACGCTTATTCCGACCCTCAAGGGGGCTTCGGCAACAAGAGAGACTAAGACCATCGCCCAAGGCGCTCAAGCAAACCTATCAGAGGCCTTTGCCGGCCTTAGCCAGGAAGAAGCCGCGTTTCTTCAGAAGATAATAGGACTTTTATCATCAGGCAGATTAACAGAACTGCTGAGCCTAGTGGATCAGAATTATAGAAGTGTTGGAAGAAGCGAAAGCTTTTCAGTACTACAGAGCAATATACTGAGACTTGTATCCGCAACCTATACTTTTATTCTCAATAGAATCTATGATGTAAGCAAACAGGAATCAACGGATGCGGAAGGAAACAGGGTGACTCAGTTCAAATTTTCAATCGACGCTTTTTTGATAATCCCATTGGGACTGCAATTTCAACTCAGATTTCCCGTCACTCTGCTGGCAAAAAAAATAAACAACCAGTGGGTAATAGTTGGAATTCAAGATTTAATCGCCAATCTGTTCTATTTTGGTGGTGTCTTCTCAGATCCTGTCAATCCCTCCTTGCTTACTCTTACCACCACCGCAGGCACAGCTCGGGTGGATACAAATACAGGTACGCCGCCACCACCAGCAGCGTCTGCCGCTCCCGAAT
>CAYLZQ010000410.1:0-2611 GCA_964388045.1 uncultured Elusimicrobia bacterium
CCACACCGGGGCCGAAGAGCCCCGCGAGCAGACACCAGGAGAGGCTGGTCAAGATCGAGAGCCTGGCCACCCTGGGTCAGGTGGCGGGGGAGGTGGCCCACCGGATCAAGGGGCCGCTGACGACGATCATGGTCAACGCCGAGATCCTTTCCCACCGCCACGGCAGGTCCAAGGAGATCGTCAAGGAGCTCAGCGAGATCCAGCAGGAGGTGACCAACTGCAAGGAGATACTCAAGAACCTCCTGGACCTGGGCCGCATCGAGGAGATGGACTTCGCCCTCCTGGACCTGCGCGGGCCCGTCCGCCTGGCCCTCAAGTCCATCGAGACCCAGATGCGGCGCTTCGACATCCGCAAGGAGGTCGCGGGTCTCGACTCTCCCTTGATGGTCATCGGGGATCCCTCCATGCTCCAGGAGGCCCTCTCGGCCGTCCTGCATAACGCCGTGGACGCCACCCGCTGGAAGGGGGCCGTCCGCTTGAGCGTCAGGGAGGCAGGCTCGCGCTTCTCCTGGCCGAAGCTCCTGCAGGCTCCTCCGGCCTATTGCGTCGTGATCGAGGACGACGGCAAGGGGATAGAGCCCAAGGATCTGGAGAGGATCTTCCAGCCCTTCTTCACGACCAAGGGCCAGGAGGGCAGCGGCCTGGGGCTCTCGGCCGCCCTGCGGATCCTGCAGAAGCACGACGGGACTATCGAGGCCTACAGCGACGGCCCGGGCCAGGGGGCGCGCTTCACCCTGATCATTCCCAAGGCCCTTCCCCAGCTCCAGCCCCGGGCCCAGCCCCGGGAGTCCGCGAGGAAGAGATGACGCCCGAGGCGCAGCCGAGAGCTTGGTCCATGCCCCATGGGCGGGCGCTGAGGCTCGCCGCGGCGATCCTGATCCTCGCCTGCTTTCCATGGAGCCGCCGGCGCGCCTGCGCCCAGAATCCCGGAAGGGACCTCCTTGACTCGGATCGGGACGCCGCGGAGCAGGCAACCCCCGCGGACCTCGAGAGCGAGGCAGAGCTCAAGAAGGTCGAGGCCGAGGCTCAGGGCCGCATCGACTCGGTGCGCCGGCAGGGAAAGCCGGGAGCGGCTCCAAAGCCCGGGCCTGGACGGGCCCAGGAGAAGCCGGCCGAGAGCCCCGCGGCCAAGGCGCCCAAGGTCCCCCGCGAGGCCCCCCAGCCCCCGCAGGCGGGCCCCGAAGAGGCGCCGCTGAGGAAGCCCCAAGCCGTCGCCCGCCAGGGGAGGGAGGAGCCCAAGAAGGCCTCCAAGCGGGCCGTCATCTACGTGAGCCCCGGCCTTAACGACAAGGACAGGCGCAATTTCGCCAACCGCATCGCCTGGGAGAGGGAGCTCCTGGAGGCCCAGGGCTACCAGGTCGCTGAGAAGCCGGGCCAGGAGCAGACCATCCTCGACGACCTCTGGGACGGCGTCGAGGCCATGTCGTTTTTCGGCCATGGAGGCACCGACCCCATGACCGGCCAGACGGCTCCGACCTTCGCCGGCCTCCCGGCCGGGAAGTGGGAAAATTCCGTATTCATGGACGTCCAGATTCGCCTTTCGAAGGACCGGGGCCTCTCTTCGGAGGAGGTCCAGCGCCGGGCCGAGGAGCGCTCGAGGAATCTCGGCCTGGAGCTGGTCCGGAATTACTCCTGTCACAGCTTCTACGACAAATCCCTCGCCCGCGCGTTCGTCAAGCCCGGCGGGCTTTATTACGGCGTCGAGAAGTCCCTGGTCTCGGGCCCCACCCTGGATTACATGCCCCGCTGCGTGCGCGGCGTCGCCTGCCTCTGCCTGTGGTCCAATTACGACCTGAGCGAATACCGGGTGCCCCAGGAGGAGACCCCAGAACTCCCCGCGCCGTCGCAGCCCCCTCTCTCCGGGAAGAAGCCCCTCTCCGAGGCCGAATGCGCCGCCCGCGCGGGCCATCTGGTCGCGGTCGCCAAGGACTGGATGAAGGACGGGCCGCGCCATGCGGTCTACGATGCCTCGGCTTTCTTCAGGGGGCTGGGCGCCGACGAGAACGCGGGGAGGGCCATGCTCGCGCGCCACCTGGCCCTGGAGGACGGCGTGGTCAAGCCCCTCCGGAGCGGCCGTGAGGCGGCTTTCTACGAGCGGCTCAAGGACGAGCTCACATCCCTCGGCGAGGGGCGCAGGATCGGCATGGACTCCCTTCTGCGCATGGGCCTGGAGTCCTGCGCCCAGGGAGGCGCCGCCAACCTCCAGGAGGCTCTCCTGACGGTCCACAACGTGATGCGCCTGCTCGCCCGGCCGCAGCAATGGAGCGGGCCGGCCATGAAGGGCGACTACGGCCATCCGGAATCCGACCCTGCCTGGCCGATCCTGCAGGACTTGAGGGGCCATGCGCCCTCGGGCCGGAAGTCCCTGCCCGAGCTCCTGGGAGCCTCGAGAAACAGGGGGGATGTCGCCAGCGGGTTATGGTCCATGCAGGCCCTCTTCGACCCGGAGAAGGGCCCCTTCCAGCCCCAGCCGGGCGCCGGGAACGCCGAGTGGAACGCAGGAGCGCACTACTACTACTGGATCGGGGCCCTGGGCCGGACCACCCTTGGCTCGGGCGCCGTGATCGGCGGGCTCTGGAACGAGATGCGGGCCAAGAAGTCCCAGGGCGCG
>CAYLZQ010000411.1:0-2599 GCA_964388045.1 uncultured Elusimicrobia bacterium
CCCAGGCAGCCCCTCTACCACTTCCAGCTCGGGATGCTCTACCGGAAGCTGGGCCGAGACCAGGAGGCGGGCGAGGCCATGGGGGAGGCCCTCAGGCTCTACGGCCGTTTCGAGGACGCGCTCCTGGAGCTTGGGGCCATCGATGAGAGGCGGGGCAACCGCAAGGCCGCGATCCACAGCTTCAAGAAGGCCGTGGATCTCAAGTCCAAGGACAGCGTGGCGCGCCTGCGCCTGGGCCGCCTCTACCTCCTTTCCGGGGAGCCGCGCAAGGCCCGCGCGGTCCTGGCTGATTCCTTTCACCTGACCCCCGAGGAGGGGGGAGAGGGGCTTAAGCTCTCGGTCGCCTACTCCGGGGGCCGCCGGGAGGGGAAGGCGGCCTCCTCTTCCCAGGAGTCCCCCCGGCTCCCCGAGCCCCCTCCGGAGGATCCCCTAGGGGTCTTTGCCAGGAACCTCGAGCGCATCCCACTGGAGCAGGGGGCTCTCATGCAGGTGGACGTGGTCTTCGTGCCCAGGCCCAAGCTCGTCAAGGCGGCCCCTGAGAGCCCCTCGGCCCTGCGCCGGGCCCTGGAGCGTCAGGTCGGGGAGGCCGAGGCCCCCAAGGCCGTGCGTCGGGAGTACCAGCTCCCGGCCTCTGGGTCGCGGGAGAGGGTCCAGCAGATCGCCCAGGTGCTCTCGGATTTGCGCGCGGTCATGCGGGAGGCTCCTGAGGGCGCGGATGTCCGGCTGGGGATGAACCTGACCTTGAAGAGGCCTGCCGAGGTTGCCGTAGGGCGGGGGGACTCCCAGGGGGCCAAGGTCTCCTACCAGCCGCGCAACGTGGGAAACGACATGGGGCTCTGGGTCATGGGCACGGGCTGGATGGCCCTGGTGGAGGAGGTCCTCCCCGAAGCCGGGGAGAAGCCCTCTCATCCCGACGAGAGCGACTGGTGGGTGGCGACTGGCCTTGGCTACGCCTCCCTGGGCGAGGGGCCCAAGGCCCTGGCCGCCTTCGAGCGGGCCTCCGGCCTCGACCCCCAAAACGAGGCGGCCCTCCTGGGCAAGGGGGTGGCCTCGGTGATGACCGGGCACGAGGCCCAGGCCGTGGCCTCCTACCGGGAGGTTCTCAGGCTCAACCCCAAGAACCGCGCGGCCCGCGAGGGGCTGGATTGGCTGCTCAAGCCCCGGGTCCAGGGGCAGGGAGGCTCGCAGTGAAAGACGGCTTGATGAAACCCTTCGTCTCCCGGATCCACTTCGTGGGAATCGGAGGGGTGGGGATGAGCGGGATCGCGGAGGTCCTCCACAACCTGGGCTATCGGGTCTCGGGCTCGGACCTCAAGGAGAGCGAGGCGACCCGCAGGCTTGCGGCCTCCGGGGTCAAGATCTTTTGCGGGCACGCGGCCTCCCACGCCCAGGGGACCCAGGTCCTGGTCGTGAGCTCCGCCGTGCCCCAGGCAAACCCGGAGGTGGCCTTTGCCCGCAGGGCCGGGATCCCGATCATCCTGCGGGCCCAGATGCTCGCGGAGCTGGGGCGCATGAAGAGGACCGTGACCGTGGCGGGAAGCCACGGCAAGACCACGACCACCTCCATGGTCGCCATGGCCTTGAAGGGGGCCGGGGCCGAGCCCACCATGATCATCGGGGGCCAGCTCAAGAACATAGGCTCCAACGCCAGGCTGGGGCTGGGGGACTACCTGGTGGCCGAGGCGGACGAGTCCGACGGCTCCTTCCTCTACCTCTCTCCCCTGGCCGCGGTGGTGACCAACATAGACAACGACCACCTGGACTTCCACAAATCCATGGAGAATTTGAAGGCCGCCTTCCTGGAGCACCTCGGGCGCCTTCCCTTCTACGGGGCCGCTGTCCTCTGCGCGGACGACCCGGTCCTCAGGGGCCTCCTCGGGCGGGTGGGGCGCCCGGTGATCACCTACGGGCTCAGGGCCGGGGCTGACTGGCGGGCAAGGAACATAAAATCGGGGAAAAGGGGATCGCGCTTTGATCTCTTCCATAAAGGACGCAGGGCTTGCTCCCTGAGTCTCCAGATCCCCGGAGAGCACAACGTCTCGAACGCCTTGGCCGCCCTGGCCGTGGGGCGATTCCTGGGCTTTGACTTGAAGGGGCTTTCCGCAGGCCTCTCCGAGTTCCGCGGGGTGGGGCGCAGGCTCGACCGCCTAGGGTGCGCGGGCGGCATAGAGTTCGTGGACGACTACGGCCACCACCCGACCGAGATCGCCGCGACCCTCTCCGCGCTCCGCCTCTGGAAGGCCCGGCGCGCCATCGTCGTCTTCCAGCCTCACCGCTACAGCCGGACCAGGCTGCTTGCCCGGGAGTTCGGTCCCGCCTTCCGAGGGGCCGACCTCGTCTACGTGATGGAGATCTATCCCGCTGGGGAGAAGCCCGTGCCGGGGGTGAGCTCCCGCCTCATCCTCGAATCCCTGCGCCGAAACGGGGTCCCCTGCGCTCCCTTCGCCGGGGCTCTCGAGGTCGCGCGCCAGATCCGGCGCGGGGACGTGGTCCTCACCTTGGGGGCCGGGGACGTCTGGAAGGTGGGGGAGGACCTTCTGCGCCGGGCCAGGGAGAACCTCGCAAGCCCCGCATGAATTATGCGCGGCAAGAAATACGT
>CAYLZQ010000412.1:0-2596 GCA_964388045.1 uncultured Elusimicrobia bacterium
GAGCCAGAGTACGAGGGTTTGCCGTCGGCAAGATGGGTCATTTGGTGGCGTCAAGGGCATAAGCATATCGGCCGATTCAGCCGAACCAGGCCCGGTTTGGGGAGATGTCCCTGGATGCCATTGAATAGGACGTTCCTGCGTGCCGTTCAGCGGGCACTTCCCCGACTTGTCCGGGAGCGGCTAGACGCTATGAGGATTTCCTCAGCCGCGTCTGTGCCGGGCCTTCCCAGGCCCGGCCTAGAAGTACGACCCGAAGTATATTCTTCGCCTGCGCGGCTTGGGGAGGGAGTAGTCCAGGAGAGTCTCGCCCGACTCGGCCTCGGCGAAGGGCTTGCCGAAGCGCTCCCGGAAGGTGGAGCGCAGGACCCGGCCCGAGGACTCTCGGCTCTCGATGAAGCCGTCCCCCCCCGTGTAGATCATCACGTGGGTGATCCTCAGCGAGCGCTCCGAGTCGGAGAGGAAGATCAGGTCCCCGGGCTTCATCTCGCGCTGGCCCACGGGGCGGCTTTTGAGCTTCTGCTCGTGGGAGTCCCTCGGGATGTCCAGACCGTGGATGCGGTAGGCGAGGCTCACCAGGCCCGAGCAGTCCACCCCGATCGAGGGGTCGGGCTGGACCCCGGAGCGGCCTCCCCAGTAGTAGCTGGTCCCCAGGAAGAGCTCCGCTGTCCTCACGATCTGGGAGCGGCTCTCCGGGGTGGGCTCCTCCGGGGGGGCGTAGAGGGTGTCCGAGGGGAGCTCGGCCAGGCCCCCATCGAGGAGCCTCGCGAAGGAGACCCCCTGGCCCTCGGAGACTCGGGAGAGCCTGGTGCCCACCGAGAGGACGAGTATCCCCGCCCCGCGCTGCAGGAGGGCCTGTCGCGTGCGCACCACGGCGTTGGGGGGCGGGGGAAGGGCGAAGCTCAAGTGCTCGGCCCTCACCCAGCCGGGGTAGCCCTGCCAGCGGCGGCCCTCGAAGAAATCAGGCTGCTCCTCGGCCGCGACTCGGACCCAGTTCCCGCGGGCGTTTTTGAGCGTGACGATCTCCCCGTATAGGAGCTGGGAGAGGTGCTCGGGATCATGGAGGCTCGTCCTCTTCCTCCTCCCGGGGGAAGCCCAGAGGTCCGCGACCGGGACCCCGACGGCCAGCCTGCGGCCCTCCAGGGGGCCTAGGAGGTAGCAAAGTCCGCGTTTGTTCACGCGCCAGGCGCGGTCGAACTCGAGGCGGGGGTAGACCCGCCTGGCGCTTCCGCGGTCCGGGGCGGCCGGGTCGAGGGCGATGACGTCCCCCTCCCGAGTGAACCCCGTCACGAGCAGGAGGTGCCCCTTGGTCTTCTTGAGGGGGGCGCCTGGGAGCTCCCCGGGGCCGAAGGTGAGGCTGGCCACCACCGGCCTTCCCTGGGAGATCTCGCTCTGGAGCTCCGAGAGGCCCTCCAGGCGCGCGACGAAACCCTCCAGCCCCAGGGCTCCGGCCGCGGCGACGTTGAAGGGCCAGTGGCCGAAGATCCCTGTCACCTGATCCTTGACCCTCTCGGCCGCCTCGATCGTCCTCACGCGCAGACCCCAGAACTCGAGGGCCATGGCCAGGGCTGTCGGGCTGCAGATGTCGTGGCGATACCTCTCCTGCTCCTCCATCTGGGAGCGGGGCGCGACCGCAAGCTCCCTGACCCAGGGTCCCTCCTGGAAGGGATCAGGAGGCCGGGAGGGCTCATTCGAGACTGTGGCGGCGTAGAGGCGCAGGCGGATCGGCCGCCCCGGGGCTCGAAAGAGCAGGCGCAGGCGCAGGGCCGTGGCCTTGCGCTTGAGCTTGAGGGTGTCGATCTCCACGTGGCCGAACTCGTTGTCCTGTCTTGCCCCGGAGAAGAACTTGTCCCCCTCAGAGCGCCCGAGCCCGAACCAGGGCGACCAGGCCTCCCCGCGCACCTGGGCCTGCATCTCGAGGCTGGCCCCCCGGGGCACCATCGCGTTCCAGGAAGCCACCAGGTCGTCGAAAGGGAAGGGGGCCTCGAGGACGGCGGTGGTGAGGCTGGCCTTGGCCGCCGAGGTCCTCAAGAGGCCCTCGGCAAAGGGGAGGCGTTTAAGGCCCTCGAGCGAGTCCCCGGCCGCGTCCAGGGGCGTGCGGTGGACTACGGTGTAGGCCATGGGATGGGCGGCTGCCGGCCGGAGGGCCAGGACGAAAAGAAAACCGGACAACCCAAGCCGTCCGGTTTTCTGCCGCTCAAACAATTACTTGACGAGCTTGTTGGTCGGCCTGCGGGGAGGGTCGTTGGGCGGACGGGGAGTGACCTTGGGGTTGTTCTTGAAGGAGGGGGTCAGCTCCGCGTTGATCTTGGCCCACTCGGGATTCTCATCCACCGAGCCGACGATGGCCCCGATCGGGCATTCGGGCAGGCAGACCCCGCAGTCGATGCAGACCTCCGGGTCGATGATCATGAACGGCTGGTTCTGGTGCTGCCCCGGGTGGATGCAGTCCACGGGACAGACGTCCACGCAGGCGGCGTAGACCTCGCCGAGACAGGCTTCGGTGATCACATGGGCCATGAGATCGGATTCCCCCTTGGGTCAAAACTGCTATACTCGCTTGCGCAAAACGCGCCGCTCTCCAATGATAACTCATTTC
>CAYLZQ010000413.1:0-2590 GCA_964388045.1 uncultured Elusimicrobia bacterium
TCCTTCAAGCTTGGCTACTGTTCTCCGCTTTGCCTCATCTAAAGTTTCGCTACGCCTGTTTCCCTAGGAATCCCGCTGAAGATCCTCTTCATCGGTCGTGCATCCGCAGGCCCTTGATTTCCCTGCGCCTTTACGGGCCTAGCGGATACGTTGACACCGAGGCCTTGGTCGATTCAGGAAGCGACGACACAATATTCGACTGCGAGCTGGCAGACGCTGTTGGTATCGACTGGAGATCAGGGGCCCGTTACAGCATAACGGGGATCAACGGCGGTCAGTTGCCGGTCTATTTCAAAGGCGGGCGCTATGAAATCGGCGGCCATCGTTGCCCAGGTGACATCGGATTTGCCGAGCTCCCGTTTTTCAAGGCGATATTGGGGCAGACGGGATTTTTTGATCATGCCCTCGTGATGTTGGACCAGGGAAACAATCGGATCGAGGTCAGGTTCTAAAATTCAACTGCCGAAGTCGGATCTGGTTCGCCGGCTCGCGGAGACTTGGCGCGAGGGCAAGACGAGCCGGTAAAGGGGCACGGTGCGCGCTTCGAAATCATGGTGGGCGCGCTCTGCAGGCTGAGAGCCTACTCCGCGTCCTGGTAGTACCACCCGAACTTGCGGCTTCCCTTGACGCGGCCGGCCAGGGCCCTTCCCAGGCGCCTGCGGGTCCTGGCCACCAGCATCTCCAGTGACCTCGAGTCCTTGGCCCGGGCCTTGCTGCGCAGGATTTCTTCCCGGATTACCCTGGCCGAGAGGGGCTCGGGGCTGTTCTTGACGAGCGCGTGGAGGAGGAGGAACTCCATGCGGCTGAGGGTTCCGACCGGCTTTCCCCCCAGGAACACGGCGTTTTCCTGGGGTACTATCCTTAGATCCCCCTTCTCCACCACTCCCAGGTCCATCTGGACCCTGCGCAGGAGGGCCTCCATGGTGGGCAGGAGCTCGGACTCCGCCGCGGCCTTGCTCACGAAGGCGTCTGCCCCCACCCTGAGGCTCTTGAGCCTCTCGGGGTCGTAGATGCTGAGCGCTATGATGGGAAGCCTCTCGAGCCCAGGCAGCTCCCGCAGCCTGCGGCAGAGGTCATGGCCTGACATGTCAGAGAGGCGTATGTCCAGGATGGCAAGGTCCGGGGCCACTTTCTCAGCCAGGCTGACGGCCTCCTCTCCGCTGGGGGCGCGGTAGAGCCTGAAGGGCCTGGAGGAAAGCCACCTAGCCAGCAGGTCCGCCCAGTCCTTGTCGTCCTCCACGTGCAGGATTTTATAGCTTGGCATTGCGAAACTTCCTGGAAAGAGCTAATAGTATAGGGCGCGGCTCCCCTAAAAGTCAAGTTCCGCAACGCTTCGGCCTGCGAATCAGGGGCGGCTCAGCTCTGGGCCGGAGTCTTTTCAGCTTGGAGGTGGGATTTGGCCTGGGGCTCGGGCAGGTAGATCCAGCCGAAGCGCCGGCTTCCCCTGACGCGGCCTGCCAGGACCTTTCCCAGCCGCTTGCGGGTCCTGGCCACCAGCATCTCAAGGGAGCGGGACTCCTCCGGGATCCCCTCGTGGTGCAGGACCTCGTTGCGCATCCTCTCCGAGGAGACAGGCTCCGGGCTGCTCCTGACCACGGCGTAGAAGAAGAGGAACTCGTTGCGGGTGAGGGTGGCCGCCAGCTTGTCCTCCAGGAACACTGCGTTTCCTCGCGGGTCGAGCCTGAGGTCCCCCCTGACCAGGACCCCTGTGTCCATCTGCACCCGCCTCAGGAGGGCCTGGAGGGTGGGCAGGAGCTCCGAGCGGCCTGTCACCTTGCTCACGAAGGCGTCCGCCCCGATCTCCAGGCTCCTGAGCTTCTCGGGCTTGTGGGCGCTCAGGACCACGATGGGCAGCCTTTCCAGTCCTCTCAGGGCCCTCAGCTTGACGCAGAGGTCGTGCCCGGACATGTCAGGCAGGGCTATGTCTATGACGGCCAAATCCGGCAGGAGCTTGGCCGCTAGGGCGATGGCCTCCTCCCCCCTGGCCGCCCGGAAGGGGCGGTAGCGGGCGTTCGTCAGCATGTAGCCGACGAGCTCGGCCCACTCGTCGTCGTCCTCTGCGAGGAGAATTTTTGAGGAAGGCATTGAACTCTTCGGGGCAGGGATAGTATAGGGAGGGATTTCCCCGGTGTCAAGATGACTTTGGTCACTTAGTGCTGCGACCGAGACATAACGTCCGATTTGGAGGTCCGAGCCGGCTTTTCCACCATCTGTCGTTACGACAGCGCGCTGGTCGTCAAGACAGAGAACGGCGGTCCAGAGCCGGTCCTCGGGTCATCAGGGGGATGTGACTTCAGTCACAATTTCTGGATTCGCGCCATTGGCGCTTCCGGTCCGGCGGACATCGGGCCGGGATTCCCTGAAGCGCCCATGTTGACCGCAGAGCCTTGAAGACAGCGGAATTCCTGCTGGCATGGAAAAATTTACACAAGTTTTCTTGAATTTTCGGCGATGGGGAGGTATGCTTGAAGCGGCATGAAAGGGAAAGCGGATTCGCGAGGGTCGGGCAGGGGGATGCCTGGCAAAGGCTGGAGCCCGTTTGTAACGCGAGTGTTGCAAAATGCAACCTTCGTGATGGTTGACAAAACCG
>CAYLZQ010000414.1:0-2580 GCA_964388045.1 uncultured Elusimicrobia bacterium
AAGGAATTGAGTGGCGGTCCAAGTGCTGCGAGCGGCAGCGAGCGTACTGGCGCCGCGGCGCCAAAGGAGAGCGCCAGGGTGCCAGGTGCTGCTCCTGGGGTGCCCCTTCCCTCGGCGGCCCAGACCCCCGCCATAGAGCATGAGGAGCCGCCTTCCCTTTCCATCGAGCTTAGCCCCAGGTCCGGGTTCCTCAAAGGCCCTGAGAAGAAGGAGCCTCCAAAGAAGGAGAAGGCTTCCCCAAAAAGCCTCGCCTCGCAGGCCAAGCCTCCCCTCGAGATCAAGCCCGAGCCCTCCTCGGCGGCCGCGCCGGGGGCTCCGGGGGCCGAAAAAACCCCTGCTGCGGCTGCGAGCGGCAGCGAGCGTACTGGACCGCATAAGGAATTGAGTGGCGGTCCAAGTGCTGCGAGCGGCAGCGAGCGTACTGGCGCCGATGAGGAATTGAGTTCGGCGCCAAAGGAGGGCGCCAGGGCGCCAAGTGCTCCAGCTCCAGCAGAGGGAAGGGTCCCTCCTGCCAAGCCCCCTGCCCCTGCCCCGGCAGCCCAGGGAGGCATCCCCGAGAAGGCCGGCAAGGATCAGATACGCCGGGTGGCCTTCCTCTATGCCCCCCAGTGGGCGCAGGAAAAGGACGTCCTGATCGCTTTCCTGGACCAGGTGGCTGCCACCCTTTCCAAGAAGCCCTTGTACCTGAGGAATGTCCTGGTCCAGGAGGTCGGGGCTGATCTCGAGGCTAAGGCCTTGGCCGATAAGCTCCGGGGAGTCCGAGCCGTGGCGGTCCTGGCGGTCCTGGAGGGTCTGCCCGAAGCCAAGCTCCGCGAGCTCGCAGAGGCCTTCTCCGAGGCTGGGGTCATGTTCCGGAGCGTTCCCCCCTCGGAGGCCCAGAAGAAGTCCCTGGCCGTGGATATCATCGTGGACGCGATGCTCCTGCCTCCCGAGACGTGATCCATGGAGAAGTGGGTCATCACCCCCGCCCCCACCGCGCATGATCCACGCCGCTATCTCCTGCTGGTCCAGGGCCTGGTCGGGGAGCTTTCTCCCCTCCTCAAGCGCTTCGGCGCCGCCTGCGGCCGCCCCGCGCCTCTCAAGAGCCCGGAGGGCTACAACCTCAGGCTCTACCTTCATGGCTTGAGCCCCGGGGGCCTGGAAGGGATCAGGGCCTTGCTGGGGGAACTCGCCCCGGCGCCCTCGCCCCAGAGTCCCCCTGAGAGGGCGCCCCTGGCCCCTTTGGAGGCCGCGCCTGCGCCGGAGTCTAAGCAGCCGGCTTCCCAGGGGCGCCAGGGGAGGCCCTTGGGCGAGCCCCTCCTGGGCCTGCGGGAGAGGCCGGATCCTCTGCGCCATCTGGATTCCCTTCTTGTCGGCGCCCACAACCGCTTCGCCCACGCGGCGGCCAGCTCTGTGATCAGCGCCCCCGGGGCCATGTACAACCCCTTGTTCCTGCACGGCCCTCCCGGGACGGGCAAGACCCACACCCTGCAGGCCATCGCTGTGGGCCTTTCGCGCAGCCTGGGGGAGGGCCGCGTGGTCCTGACCTCCGGGCCGCGCCTGGCCTGCGCCGTGAGCGCGGCCCTCTCCGAGGGGGGCTTGGGGGAGATCAAGGCCTCCCTGGGGAAGGCCAAGGCCCTCCTGGTCGACGACATCCACCTCCTGGCCGCGACGGAGCACAACCGCTCCGCCCTCGCCCGGGTCTTCGGCCTTTTCCAGGATCGCTCCCTTCAGGTGGCCTTCGCCTCCCTTTACCCTCCGAAGGCCTTGGGCGCCCTGGAGGATTCCCTGAGTCTTTCCTTCGAGAGGGGGGCCGTGGACCTCAAGCCCCCCAGCCCCGCGGCCCAGTTGGAGATCATCCGCGCCTTCTGCGACCGCAACGGGGTCGCCCTCAACGCCCGGGAGATCATGGCCTTCCACGAGAGGCTGGGCCCCAACGCCTTCGAGGCGGCGCGCTGGCTCAGGCGCCTGGCGGCCATGAGCGGCCTTCCGGAGCTGGCCTCCCGCGCCCCCAGTGCAGAGGAGATGATCCCGCTCCTATTTGCGGAGGCCCCGATCCCCCGCGAGGGGGGGGCGGCGTCCGGGGAGCTGGAGCCTGGAAGCCTGGATTTTCCCACCGCGGCCCAGCTTGCGGGGCTCAAGGGCTTTCCGTCCCCGGCCCCGGGGCCCCGGGCCCTGGGGCTTGCGGTCCTGGCCCCTCAAGGCGAGGAGGAGAGGCTCTCCCCCTGGATGGTCGCCCGCTTCCACCAGGCGGGCGCCCGCTACGGCCTCAGCTCGGCCTACCGCCTCGTCCTGGTCGCGAGCTACGACCCGGGACAGCCTTTCGGGGTCCCCTTCGAGATCGGGGAGAGGTGCCTCAAGGCCGGGGCCCAGGCCGCCCTGATCATGGGCCCGCCGGACCACTCGAGCCTGGCGGGCCAGGCCGCCGAGTTTTCGCACGCGGTCGGCCACATCCTGGAGAGCCTCGGGATCGCGATGGCCCCCATCCCCTGGCGCGGCACGACCTCGGACGGGAACTTCCTGCGCGCCCACCTCGACCTCGCGGCCCCCCGCTATGGTTGAGCTCCCGGCCGCCCTCCTGGTCCTGCTCGCGGCCATGGC
>CAYLZQ010000415.1:0-2578 GCA_964388045.1 uncultured Elusimicrobia bacterium
CGAAGAGATCCGATCGGGCCAGGCCTTTCGGGGCAGACGCGATCTGGTGGCCATGCCAAAATCCCCATGACTTACCTCCAGGCCTCGGTCTACGGAATGCTCCAGGGCCTGACTGAATTTCTTCCAGTCTCGAGCTCGGGGCACCTGATCCTCCTGAGATGGCTGACGGGCTGGGAGGACCCGGGCCTCGCCTTTGACGTGGCCCTCCACCTGGGCACCCTGGCGGCCCTGGGCGTCTACTTCTATCGGGACTGGAGGGATCTCCTGCTCGGGACCTGGAGGAACCCGCGCGGCAAGGAGGCCAGGCTTCTCTTTTGGCTGGGAACCGCGACCCTCCCGGCCGCGGCCGCGGGCCTCGCCTTCGAGAGCCAGGCTGAGGCGCTCTTCCGGAAGCCTGCGGCCGTGGCCTCGGCCCTGATCCTCTTCGGCCTGCTCCTGGAGCTGGCTGACAGGTTTTCAGGGAAGAAGAAGTCCCTGGACGAGGTCCGGGCCGGGACCGCCCTTGGGATCGGGGCGGCCCAGGCCTTGGCCATTTTCCCCGGGGTCTCGCGCTCGGGAGTCACCCTGACGGCCGGCCTGGCCCTGGGGTTCTCCTACGACTCCTCGGCGCGCTTCTCTTTTCTGCTGGCAACCCCGGTCATCCTAGGGGCTGGGGTTCTCAAGCTGAGGCACCTGGAATCTCCCCTCTCCGGGCCCTTCCTCTGGGCCCTGGCCGCCTCGGCTCTCACCGGCTTGGGGGCCGTGCATTTCTTCCTCAACCATCTTCGGCGCTCGGGTCCCCGTGCTTATGTGGCCTACCGCCTGGCCCTGGGCCTGGCCGTCTTGGTCTTTTGCGCCTTTGAGGGATGAGGGCTTCAATAAGAAACAACGGACCTGATAAACGAAACGGCCGGTATTGCCGCAGCCCTCGGCCGTTGGCCTCGGGCGTTTACCGCCCGCAGGCCTCCTCGACCTCCGCGATCTCCTTCGGGACCCGGGTCAGGTTGAGGGGCGGGCCGTGGGGCCTGATCACCACGTCGTCCTCGATGCGTATCCCCCCGAGGTCCAGGAAGCCCTCCGCCTTCTCGAAATTGACCGAGCCCCGGTGCTTGAGCCTCAGGGCCGGGTCGCGGAGGAGAGCCTCGATGAAGTATATCCCCGGCTCGATCGTGATCACGAAGCCCGGCTCCAGGCGCGCCACGAAGCGGACCGGGACCTTTGTGGGATTGGGCATGCGGCGCCTGCTTCCTCCGGTCGAGTCGTGGACGTCGAGGCCCAGCATGTGGGTCAGGCCGTGGGGATAGAAAAGGCGAACGGCCCCGCTCTCCACGAGCCCAGAGACCTCGCCCCTGAGGAGCCCGAGGGACTTGAGGCCCTCCGCGATCATGCCCATCGAGAAGACATGGAGCTCGGCTGAGACGATGGGGGGCCTGGCCCGCGCGATGCAGGCCTTCTGGGTCTCCAGGACGATCGCGTAGATGTCCCTCTGGCGCCTGGTGAAGCGGCCGTTGGCCGGGAAGGTCCGGGTGATGTCGGAGGCGTAGCCCCGGCACTCGGCCCCCGCGTCGATGAGGAGCAGCTCCCCGGCCCTGAGGCGGGCGCTGTTGTGGTGGTAATGGAGGACCGCGGCGTTTTTCCCGGCGGCGACGATCGAGGGATAGGCCAGGTGCTTGAGCCCGGCCTTGCGGCACTCCGCCTCGAAGACGGCCTGGAGCTGGTATTCGTAGAGCCCCGGGCGCGCGGCCCTCATGACCTCCAGATGGGCGCGACCCGAGACGGCGCTTGAGCGGCGCATGAGCTCGAGCTCCCCCGGGGCCTTGGCGGCCCGGAGCTCCTCCAGGGCGTCGCGCAGGGCGGACGCCGAATTCCTCAGGCGCAGGGCCCTCTTGAAATCCCGGAAGGCCTGCTCATCCGCGTAGCACCTGGGGTAGCCGACCCTGGCCCTCTTCAAGGCGGCTGGGAGCTCCTCCGAGTAGAGGGCCGGGATGCCGTAGAGGGCTCCGGCCTCCCTGGGGTTGGGGACATGCCCCAGCCAGACCCGGTGATGGCTGTCTATGCGGGGCAGGAAAAGGGTCTGGCGGCCGCGGCGGGGGTCTATCAAGAGGTGGCAGTTGGGCTCCTCCACCCCGGTCAGATACAGGAAGTCCGACTTCTGGCGGAAGACGAACTCCACGTCATGATTGCGGGCGACGGGCCTTCCCCCGGAGAGGAGTATGAGGCCCTCAGGGAGGCGCCTGGCCAAGGCCTTGCGGAGCCCAGCGTAATGGTCCATCGTCCTATACTACAAAAATTGCGCTTGCGTTTTGCCGGGAGATTTGCTTTAATGTCTGTGAAAGCCACCACCCCTCAGCATGAGCTGCAACCCGAGGTGGCTTTCATCTTTTTTAGGCCCTCGATGGAAAGGATCCTCCTCATGCGCCTCTCTCTGGCGGCATCCCTCGCGCTCGGGTCCGGAGGCTCCCAGGCCCTGGCCCAGGGCTCAAGGGCTCTGCGGGCGATCCCCTCCCGGCCCCCGGCGCTCAGGGTTCCCACCGGCACCTCCAGGCAAGTCCTTTCGGCTCCGACGCCTCTCCTTGAGCTGATCAAGGCGGACTCCTCG
>CAYLZQ010000416.1:0-2571 GCA_964388045.1 uncultured Elusimicrobia bacterium
AACGCCGAGAAGATGAACCGGACCTCGGCCAACTACCCCTACGGGATCAGCGAGTTCGAGAAGACGGGACTCACCGCTGTCCCCAGCCTCAGGGTGAGGCCCCCCCGAGTCGGGGAATCCCCGATCAGCATGGAGTGCGAGCTTCTGCAACTCGTCACGCTCAGCGAGGGCCCCCTGGGGGGAAACCTCGTGATCGGCAAGGTAGTCCTCTTCCACGCTGAGGACTCGGTCTGGAACGAAGGGAAGCTGCGTCACCAAGACCTCAAGGCCATAGGCCGCATGGAGGGGCCCTGGTACGCGCGCACGCGCGACGCCTTTGAGATGCCCAGGCCGGAGAATCCAGAATGAAACAGCCATTCCAGAACCTGGTCGTGGACCACATGACCTTCCTGGTCGAGCCCCGCTTCTACAAGGTGACCTACGCCCTCTTCCGGGTGGTCTTCGGGCTGGGCCCCGAGGATATCATCTACGAGAAGAGGCGCAAGTGGCCCGGAGAGGCTGAGGAGAAGTCCATGACCTTCGCGGCCAGGATCGGGCGCCCAGAGCCCCAGGAGGGCTTGAACCAGACGGTCATAGCGGTGGTGGAGCCCACGGAGCCTGCCAGGATGTCCTCCCACGTGCGCGAGATCCTCAGGAACAGGAGCGGGAGCGCGCACTGGCAGCACATAGCTCTCCGAACCCCGGACCTCCTCGCCTTCCACCGCCACGCCCTGGAGCGGGGGGTGAACTTCATCACCCCCATCCTCAAGGACTCCCAGGAGGACCTCATCCAGGTCTTCTCCGGGGAGTGGAACCTGCCAGGGGCCAGGCCCTCAGGCGTCTTCTTCGAGTTCGTGCAGAGAAACCCGGGGGAGGCCCTGCTCAAGAGGCTTGCGGAGTCACACCGGGAGGCATGGTTTCGCGACAAGACCTTCCTGGGACTCTACCAGGAGAAGGAGAACGAGTATAAGAGCGGCAGGGTCACGCCCTTCATCGACGATGAACTTTTTCTGACCATAGAGAAACTCCTGGAGCCCAAGCCGCTCTGGAAGATCGGCGAGGAGGACATCAGGGCCGTGGAAGGGGCCATGCTGGAGCACGCGCGCTCCAAGGCCCGAGTGGCCCGCTGAATTCCCTCAAGGACCCAGGATCAGCAGGGTCTCCTTCAAGCGCTCGCGCTTCTCAAGGGCGGCCTGGTGCTGGGCCTGGGCCAGGGCCACCTCGCTCTGGGGGGCTCGGGAGAGGAAGTCCTTGTTGGCGACCTTCTGGGCCAGCTTCTTGAGCTCGGCCTCGGCCTTGGCGAGCTCCCTTCCCAGGCGCTCGCGCTCCCTGGCGAAGTCGATGAGGCCCTCCAGGGGCACGAAGAAGCTCATCCCGGAGGCGACCGCGGTCGCGCTGTGGGGAGGGCGCTCTCCGTCAGGAGAGCGCCCCAGCTCGGAGAGGCGGGCCAGGGTCTTCAAGTAGCCTTCATGCCTCGCCAGGAGGCCCAGGGCCTCCTGGGAGCCTCCGAAGCTCAGGGCCCTGATCTTGAGGCCGGGCGGGACGTTGAGCTGGGCCCTGAGGGAGCGCAGCGCCACGATCACCTCCATCAGGGTCCCCATCTCCCTCTGGGCCTCGGGGTTGGACCAGTCGAAGTCGAGCTCGGGCGCCGCGGACCTCAGGATGAAATCAGCCTTCTCGCCGGAATAGGGCTTTAGGGCCGAGAAGAGCTCCTCGGTGATGAAGGGCATGAAGGGATGAAGCATCTTGAGCGTTCCGTTCAAGACGCCGACGAGGATGGCCCGGGCCGCCTCCTTCTCCTCCCCGTCTATCCCCTGCAGGCGGATCTTGGAGAGCTCCAGGTGCCAGTCGCAGAACCTGTCCCAGAGAAAGCCGTAGAGGATATCCCCCGCGGCAGCCGGGTCATAAGCCTCCATCTGAGCGCGCGCCGCCCGCAGGGCCTCCTGGTACTCGGCCAGGATCCAGCGGTCCACGAGCTCCAGGCAGCAATGGGAAAGCTGGGAGAGGGAGTAAACCCGCGGCTCATGGGGAAGGTTCATCAGGACAAAGCGCGTCGAGTTCCAGAGCTTGTTGGCGAAATTGCGGGAGCCGGTGATCGAGTCCTCGGCGAAGGGGATGTCCCGGCCCGGATGGGCCTGGAGGACGAGGGAAAAGCGCAGGGCGTCGGTGCCGTATTTCTCCATCATCACCAGGGGGTCGATCACGTTTCCCAGGGACTTGGACATCTTCTTGCCGCTCTTGTCGCGCACGATCCCGTGGATCATGGCGTCCCGGAAGGGGACCTCCCCCTTGAACTTGAGCCCCATCATCTGCATCCTGGCGACCCACAAATAGAGGATCTCATAGCCGGTGACCAGGACCGTGGTGGGGTAGTAGAAGTCGAGGTCCGGGGTCTTCTGAGGCCAGCCGAACACGGACATGGGCCAGAGGGCTGAGGAGAACCAGGTGTCGAGCACGTCCTGGTCCCTGAGCCAATCCTGCTTTCCGCAGCGGGGGCAGGGCCCGGGTCTTTCCTCCTGGATGAGGACGCCCGGCAACTCGGAGCCTTCCCGCTCGAGATCCTCGGCGCCCAGGGCATAGTTGCAGCCGAAG
>CAYLZQ010000417.1:0-2568 GCA_964388045.1 uncultured Elusimicrobia bacterium
GATCCAGCCCCTCTCCTTGACCAGGGGGAAGTTCGCCTGGAGGATTCCGACCCCCTCGGGCGTGAGGAGTTCGGTGATCTTCTTGCCCAACATCTCCTCGCGACTGTATCCGAGCCAGCCCAGCTCGGTGTCGTTCATCGTGACGATGAGTCCGTCCTTGTCCACGGAATGGTAACCGCAGGGGGCGTTGTTGTAGAGGTCCTGCACCTCCTCGGCGTGCCTGCGCAGGCTTTCATCGGCCTGTCGGCGGGCTGCGTTTTCCTCCTGCAGCCTGCGGTTGGCGGCCGCAAGCTGGGCCGTGCGTTCGAGCACGCGCTGATCGAGGCTGACGTTGAGCTCTCGGATTTCCTTCTCGGTCCGTCGGCTCTCGGAGACGGCCGCGGCCAGGGCGAGGGTCGTGACCGAGGACACTCCCATGAAGGCCTGCAGGAGGAGCAGGGACTCATGGGGGCTTTCCAGGGCGAAGGGGCCCATCCCCCTGAGCGTGCTCCGGATGGCGATGAGGGAGAGCAGGAAGCAGGCCGTGGCTGTCTCGCGCTGGCCGAAGCGGTAGGCGGCCCAGATGAGGACCGGCAGGCAGAGGAAGGAGAGAGGGTAGTCCATGGGCCTGGCGGGAAGAAGCCCTCCGAAGACGGCCTGGCCGACCAGGAGCAGGGTCGCCAGCAGGAGGACCCCCTCGAGGGCGCGTCGAGGGTCCCATCCCAGGCGCCACTCCGAGCTCCAGAGGAGCAGCAGGGGGGCGAAGATCAGGGCCCCCGCCGCGTCGCCCAGCCACCAGGTCGCCCAGATGGGGAAAAAGCCGGACCAGGGGGCGAAGCCTCCGAGGGAGAGGCTTGTGACGCCGATCGTGGCGCTGACCGTGGTGCTGAGCATCCCGGCCAGGAGCGCGAATTTGAAGATGTCCTGTGGCCGCTCGAGGGCGCGGCGCCCGCCCGCGAAGCGGCGCATGAACTGGGACCCGAGCAAGCCCTCGAGGGTGTTTCCAGCGGCGATTCCCAGCGAGGTCGCGGCCGTCCCTGCGGTGGTGATGTTGGCCAGGAAGGCACCCAGGAAGACGCCGGGCCAGACCCGGCGGCCTAGGACCAGGAGGGCGGCCAGGGCTATTCCGGTCGGGGGCCAGACGGCCGTGGCGCTTTGGTGCACGAAGGCGAGCGTCAGGCCGGCCTTGGCCGCGGCGAAATAGACGGCGGCCAGGAGGAGAATCAGCGCCAGGCGCCCCGACGGGCGAGGAGGGCCGAGCGCGTCCTCATCCTGTCTCGCGGGAGGAGTCCTCTCGATTCCAACTCTTTCGAGGCCTCTCATGAGCCTGATTCCGCCCAGCATGGGGCGGGTTGCGCAGGGCTTGAGGGGGCTAGGCTGGGGAACCCTTACGCCTTAGTATAACCCCCCCCGGCCGCTCATGCAAGGGCTAACGCGTCACGTGACCAACTTGGCACCTGAAAGGATCAAACGGGATCCAAGCTCCTCCTGGGCTTTGTCATCCTTTCAGGTGCGCGGGGATCGTGGCGGTGGCAAGCCAGAAGTTTCGGATCGCCTCAAGAGCCTTGGTAAAGGCCTCCAGTCCCATCGGCTTTGCCACGTAGGAGTTGGCCCCCAGGCTGTAGGTCTTCAGGATATCCCCGTCAGCCGTCGAGGTCGTAAGGATCACCACTGGGATGAGCTTAAGCCTTTCGTCCATTTTGATGACCCGCAGCGCCTCGCGGCCGTCCATCCTGGGCATGTTCAGGTCGAGGAGGATCAGGGACGGCTCCGGGGCGCTGGAGAAGAGGGCCTCGCGCCGGAGGAAGGCCAGGGCTTTTTCCCCGTCGTCCACCACGTGCAGGTTGACCGTGGGGGAGCCCTCCCTGAGAGTCTCCCGGATCAGCTCCACGTCGGCCGGATCGTCTTCCACGAGGAGGACGTCATGAGGCTGGCTGGAGGTCACTGAGCTTCCCCTGCGGGAGTTCCTAAAATAAAGGCGCGCCCCCCGGCCAGGCTCCGATTCGACCCAGATGCGTCCGCCGTGGCGTTCCACGATTTTCTTGCACATGGCCAGTCCGATGCCGGCTCCGGGATGCTCCGATCGGCTGTGCAGGCGCTTGAACATCTGAAAGAGTTGAGCCCCGTAGCGCGGATCGATCCCGATCCCGTTGTCCTCCACGCAGAAAACCCAGCCCTCGTCTTTTTTCTCAGAGGAAACGCGGATGCGCAGCGGCTTCTCTCCCCGGAACTTGATGGCGTTCCCGATCAGGTTTTGCAATACCTGCGCGATCTGGGTGGGATTGACGAAAAGGGTCGGGAGGGCCCCGCGGGTTACCGCGGCCCCGCTCTCGCGGATGGCGACCTCGAGATCGGCTAGAACCCGGTGGTCAAGGAGCGCGGCTAGGTCCGTACGTTCCAGGGGAAGATTCCCGGTCCCAGCGCGCGCATACTGCAGCAGGGCGACGATGAGGGCCTGCATTCGGGTGGTGCCCTCCAGGATGTGCGCCAGGAGGCGGTCGGCCTGCGGCCCAAGCTTGTCCCGGTAGCGCTTGGCCAGGAGCTCCGTGTAGTTGGTCACCTTGCGCAGAGGCTCCTGGAGATCATGGG